>JBBECJ010000285.1:0-2953 GCA_040881885.1 Thermomicrobiales bacterium
GCAATGAACGCTCCGTGAATGAACACGACTGGCTCGCCAGCCCCGGACACGTCGTATTCCAGCTCTAGCCCGTCGAATACTGCTCGTTCCATCGCTGTCTCCCTCTTGGCGCCGGGCGATGCTGACAAGCGCTGCCGAGAGTCGCTCTTCGGCCCTAAGAATCTATCTCAGATCTGCTAATCGATGGTAGCGGCAGAACCAGATGAGACCGCAGGCCAGTTGCAGCATTCCGAGATAGTTCTCGCCCTTCTTCTCCCAGCGGACCAGGATGGCGCGGCACATCGACAGCCAGGCCAGCGTCCGTTCGACCACCCAGCGGCGCGCCGGATACTGTGTCGGACGTGGTGGGCGATCGTCACGTGTGAGCGCGATGTGTTGGACGTACTCGTGATCCAGGCACACTCCGTAGCCGGTGTCGTTGTCATAGCCCTTGTCCAGCGCCAAGTGCTGCGGGTAGTCCGCTTCAACCGCTGGCCGTGCCAGGACGACCGCCTCGATTGTCGCCCCCAGCAACTGCGCGTCGGGCACGTTGGCCCCGGCGATCACGATGGTGTGCTGCCGCACTTCGGGCCTTGCCCAGCGAGGTGTCCGCCGCCTGCCATTCGCCACCCGTGCGCGGGTACCCGGCACAGCCATTCAGATCTTCACAGCGTTCCTGGACGGCGGCCCAGACGCGGGTGAAGATCCCCAGCTTCACCCAGCGCTGGAAGGTGCGATGGACCGAGGCGTCGTCCGGATACTCGGCCGGCAGGTGATTCCATTGACAGCCGGTCCGCAGCCGGTAGATGATGGCGTCGAAGGCGGCGCGCTGGTTAATGCGTTTGCGGCCCCGCCGCTTGGGTGGATCATGCGCGGCCAGGATCGGTTCGATGATGGCCCACAGGTCATCCGACGCTGCCCAGATCGTCGGCAAGGGTGGTCGTTGTTGCTTCGGGCGTCCCCTGCGTTTCCCTCCTTTGTCGGAGGGCCACGCAGGGTTCATGCCATTCTGAGATAGTCTCTTAGTCTTCCCCACTACACCCTGACGGTTGCCCGCACTGATCAGGCTCTCGCCCTGTTCGTTTTCCTTGGAGTTGCCGCGCTGACGAGTCAACTCATCTATCGGGTCCGGGTCGGAGCCACTGAGGCGCTCAATCGTGGCCGGCAAATGGAAACCCTCTACGCGCTCTCGGATGCGCTGATCGCTGACATCACCCTCGACGCGATGCTTGAGACGATTACCGCACGGCTCACCCGTGTGCTGCACGCCCGGTCGTGCGCGATTCTCCTGCCGGACGACTCGGGCATGCTGAATCCCCGCGCCACCCTCGGCCCGCAGCCTACGATCGATGATCGGGAACATTGCGCGATTGCCGCGTGGGTCTTCGATCACCAACTGCCCGCCAGTGTGGGGCAACGCGATGGCGGTGGATCGATCTTTCGCTTTACGTTGCCAATCGAGCCAGCCGTGGAGCGACACTGAGGAGACAGAACCATGGCTGCGAAGATCCTGATCGTCGAGGACGAGCCGCAAATGCGTCGAGCCGTCGGCGCCGGTCTCCGAGCAAACGGCTTCGATATCTCCATGGCTGCCAGAGGTGAAGAAGCGTTAGACATGATTCCGTTGTCGCGGCCAACGGTTGTGCTGCTTGACTTGTCCCTTCCGGGAATCGATGGGCTCGACGTTGCCCGGCAACTTCGTGAATGGTCGACGCTGCCGATTATCGTGCTGTCAGCCCGAGGTGACGAGCGTGACAAGGTTGCGGCGCTGGATCTTGGGGCCGATGATTACCTCACGAAGCCGTTCGGAATGGATGAATTGCTCGCGCGCATTCGAGTCGCCCTGCGCCACAGCGCGCACGTGACGGACACGGCTGATCCCGTCGTCACGGATGGGAGCCTTCGCGTCGATCTGGCGCGGCGCGTCGTCTCGTTGGCAGGCGAAGAAGTGCACCTGACTCCGACCGAATACGACCTGTTGCGCGAGTTGATCGCCAACGCCGGGAAGGTGATGACTCACCTCCTGCTGCTCAACCGCGTCTGGGGGCCCACGTCGGCGGATGAGACGCAATACTTACGCACCTACATCAACCCACTACGCAAGAAGATCGAGGAGGACCCCGCACACCCCAGCCGAATCGTGAATGAGCCAGGGATTGGCTATCGCTATCTGCGCAATGACGGATAGCAACGATCGTTCAGCCGAGCTCACGATCCACGGCCGTGCGGGATCCGGGAGCACGTGTATGATTCCTTGGCCTCCTACTCCCGGTTCCCGGATCCCGATTCCCGCCCCTCGTGCATCACCTCCGACAGAATCCGGATGCCGTCGCGGATCTGGTCGTCGTCGTTGAAGGAGTAGGAGAGGCGCACCTTGTTCTCGCCGCCGCCGTTGGCGTAGAACATCGTACCGAGGCCGATCCCAACCCCGCGCTGCTGGGCGATTGGCGCGATTTCGGCGCAGTTCATGCCCTCCGGCAGTGTCATCCAGATGAAGAAGCCGCCTTCGGGGACGGTCCAGGTCGTGCCGTCCGGCATGTGTTCTTCGAGCGCGGCCAGCATGACATCGCGGCGCTGCTTGTAGAGCGGGCGCAGGTGGGCGATGTGCTCGGTCAGCGTCCCGGAGGCCGCGAACTGGGCCGCGACGTGGCTGGCGAACGGGTTGGTGCCGGAGTCGGTCTTCAACCCCGCCAGCCGGGCGATCAGCGGCGCGCTGGCAACGCACCAGCCGAGCCGCATCCCGGCCGACATGATCTTCGAGAACGTCCCGCAGTACATGACCAGCCCCTGGTCGTCGAGCGTTTGGAGCGGCGGCAACGTCGCGCCCTCGAAGCGCAGGTCGAAGTAGGCGTCGTCCTCAAGGATCGGCAGCCCGTGTTCCTGCGCCAGCGCGACGATCCGCTTGCGCCGTTCGAGCGTGTAGGTGATGCCGGTCGGGTTCTGGAAGGTCGGGACGACATACAGGAACTTGGCG
>JBBECJ010000286.1:0-2953 GCA_040881885.1 Thermomicrobiales bacterium
CGCAGACAAGGTCGTGCGCCAGGCGATGATGTACGCTATCGACCGTGACCAGATTGTCGACGATCTCTGGCAGGGACTGGCCGTCAAAGCGACCGCCAACCTGTCACCGGCACTCGAGTTCTACTACGAGCCGGATGTCAAGCAGTACGAGTTCGATCCCGCATTGGCAGCGTCGATGCTTGATGACGCCGGCTGGGTTGTCGGCTCGGACGGCGTCCGCGAAAAGGACGGCGTCAAGCTGTCATGGACCTGCCTCGTGATTACCGGCGACCAGGCGCGCAAGCCGGAGGCCGAGGTCGTCCAGCAGTGGCTGCTCGACATCAACATGGACATGCAGATCGAGGAAGCACCGTCCACGTCAACCGCGATGGCGGCTGGTGACGGCGACATGGCGCTCTACAACTGGACCTACGGTGGCGGAAGTGGCGAGCCGGACGCCTCCAACACTCTGCGCTCCGACGCGCTGAACAACTTCAGCCATTACAAGAACCCTGAGATGGACGAACTGCTGGATAACGGGCTGACGGCAACCGATCCGGAAGCTCGCAGAGAGATCTACAGCCAGGTCCAGAAGCTGGTTGCTGAGGATGTGCCGTTCCTGTACATCAAGTTCTGGGACTGGTTCACCTTCTTCAACCTGCGCGTAAAGGGCCTCCCTGAGGAACCGCTGACGACGGCGTTCTACAGCGACGCCTACAAGTGGTGGGTTGACGATCAGGGATAGCTCAGACACACCGGAGCGGGCGGCACCCAGATTCCGACGTGCCGCCCGTTTCACACCCGGAGCTTAAGGGGACGACATGGCCGCGTACGTCATTCGACGCCTGTTGCAGGGTTTCTTCGTTGTCTTCATCGTGTCCGTGGTGACGTTCTTCATCATCCAGGCCGGTCCAGGCGATCCGATCGAACAGATGCTCGGCGAGGGCGCCCAGCAGATGACACAAGAGGACCTCGATCGCATTCGCGACAAGTGGGGACTAAACGACCCCTGGTACGAGCAGTACTTTTCCTGGCTTGGAAATCTGGCTCAAGGTGACATGGGCATCTCGGTCGTCCGCGTCGGTCAACCAGTCAGTAACATGCTCTTCGACGCTGCTTGGCCGACCATCCAGCTCAACGTCCTGGCGCTGCTCGTCGCGATTTCAATCGCGGTCCCGTCTGGGATGTTCGCGGCCATCCGCCGCTATTCGAAGTACGACACGTCGATCATGGTCGGCGCCAGCGGCGGCGTCGCGCTGCCGCCTTTCTGGGTCGCGCTGATGTTTATCGTGCTCTTCACTGGAACGCTCGGTTGGTTGCCTGCCACCGGTTTCGACAGTTGGCAGAACTACATCATGCCCGTCATCGTCCTGGCGATTACCGAAATGGCGATTCTTGCCCGCCTGATGCGTGGAACGATGCTCGAGGTTCTCAATCAAGACTACATGAACACCGCCCGCGCCAAGGGCCTGTCGGAGCGCGCCGTTGTCGTTCGGCACGCGGTCCGCAACGCGATGCTACCGATCATCACCGTCATCGGCTATCGCTCGGCGTTCCTGCTCAGCGGCACCGTTATCATCGAACACATCTTCGCGATCCCAGGGCTTGGCAGGCTCTTCCTCCAGTCAGTGACTCGCTCTGACTATCAGGTCGTCCAGGGCATCGTGCTGGCGTTCACCCTTCTGGTCGTATTGATGAACATCTTGACTGATCTGTTGTACGCGATCATCGATCCCCGAATTCGACTGAAGTAGTTTGAGGAGACGGTGGTCGCATGAACTCATCCGTGCAAACTGACGCGAGCGACGCACCAGCCAACGCGCTGGGCGAGACGGTGCGCGAACGACGAAGCGAGTTCTCGCGATCCTGGTCACGCTTCAAGCGCTACAAGCCTGGCGTCGTCGCGTTGGTCTTCCTCGGACTGCTGTCGATTCTTGCGATCGTTCCAGGGTTGTTCGAGCCGTACGGGTACACTGACATTGACCTGTCGTCCCGATCCCAGAGTCCGTCCTGGGAGCATCCATTTGGGTTCGATCACGTTGGCCGGGATCTTCTGAGCCGCCTGATTCGAGGCACGCGAGTCGCCTTCCTGGTCGGGATGTCGGCGACCGCCATCGCGCTGACGATCGGTGTGACGGTTGGCGCGACAGCGGGCTACTTTGGCGGCTGGGTTGACTCGGTCCTGTCACGGATCGTTGACTCGATCATGGCCTTCCCGCTCATCGTGCTGCTCATCACTCTCGCCGCTGTCGTCGGGCCTGGGGTCAGAACGACGGTCTTCGTGATCGGGTTAACCGTCTGGGCGCAATACGCCCGTGTCGTTCGGGCCGAGGTGCTCAGCGTCCGTGAACGCGACTTCGTGACGTCCGCGCGCTCAGCGGGCGCCAGCGATCCGCGCATCATCTTCCGCCATATCCTGCCCAATGTCCTCGGACCGGTGATCGTCCTCGCCAGCCTCGCGGTCGGTGGAATCATTATTCTCGAGGCGGCCCTCTCGTTTCTTGGCCTCGGCGTTCAGCCGCCGACGCCATCGTGGGGAGGCATGCTCGCCGACGCCCGCCCGTTCATCACGACCTACCCGCACATGCCGATCTTCCCAGGAGTGATGATCTTCCTGACGGTCATCGCATTCAATCTCCTCGGCGACGGACTGCGTGACGCGCTCGACCCTCGCCAACGAGAGTAGCTCGCGCCACACGGCACAACTATTAATGCGTTGCTGAAGGTCGACGACTTCCGACACGACGGCGTAGTGCCGTTCGCAACACCAGGTGCTCAACAACAGTGAATCCCTCCAAGCCTCGAGTGCAACTCATCGATCGACCCAGTTGGCTGGCCGATGGCGGCGATTGCGAGTCGTGCTCTCGTCGAGACCGAAAGCCGTCGCTATGCGTTCCAGTCCCGCAGATGATCCTGCACCTCCACTTCGGCTTCCGCAGGCTAGAGAGCATTAGGAAAATAACGGAGTCACGCT
>JBBECJ010000287.1:0-2949 GCA_040881885.1 Thermomicrobiales bacterium
ATCGTGTCATCCAACCGCCGTCGTTCGGAGGAGGTCAATTGCCTGATGAGTCTGCTGTATTGGCATTGAGCTCGTGGCGCGAAGCTGATCGCGTACGCCATCCGCTAACCGGCTTCGTCGCGGACTCGATCCCATGGGATGAATCCCGACTCGTCGGCCTCGTGTCGTGCCTCATCAGCTTCCTGATTGTCGAGCCGGTCTTCCAACGCCTGCAGCAACTCGAAATCGTGGAGTGAGACGAGCACGGCCACCGGCTTGCCATTCCGGGTCACCGTTACCCGCTCACCGCTGTACTGCGCGCGGGACAGGTAGTCAGACAGGTTGTCTCGCAGTTCACCAACTGACGCCGATGACATGCTGCCTCCTTTCAGTCGTACGGATTGTACGTTCTGTACGATCACTCGGCGAGTTCGGCTCAACTGTATACTCACGCTGACGGACTCGCGACAACGAGCATGACGTACGTGATGAAGGCGAACATGAAGTCACCGAGTAGCGCAGCTCACCAGGCGCCGCCGTCGGTTGTGACTGCGGCATAACACCACATCTTCAACAAATGAATCATCGATCACGCTGCCGGGCACGCCGGAGGACTCTCCTTTCGAGCGCGTCGAACTCCGCGCCCGTGAGCGCGCCTGCCTGACCGCGTGATCGAGCTTGAGAAGGTGACACATGAACGATGGATTGATCGACCTGTTCCAACACAGCGCGTGGGCAACGCGCGAGGTGTGCCGCGTCTGTCAGGGGCTGTCGGAAGCCCAGTTGGAGGCGATCGCGCCGGGGACGTACGGGAGCGTCATCGCAACGCTCCGGCATCTGGTGTCGGCGGAGGCAGGCTACTGCCGGCGACTGACGGGCGACGAGCCGGTCTGGTACGAGCGCGCCAGACAATCGCCGAGCCTAGATGAACTGGCGGGGTACACTGATGATCTCGCCGCGCGTTGGGAACAGTTCCTGACGGTTCCGTTCGACGCGGAACGGATGTTTGTGATCCCCTGGCACGATGGAACCCAACGCAACGTGCCGGCCGGCGTCTATCTCGCCCAGGCGCTGCATCATGGCTGCGAACACCGCACGCAGATTTTCACGATCCTGTCGTCGCTCGGTGTCGAGACGCCGGATCTGGGTTTGTGGGACTACTCGGAGATCACGAACCGTTCGACGCCGCGGGATGCGTAGGGAATTGATCGGCGTGACAGCGCCGTCGTGCCCATAGGCCGGAGCGGTTGCACATTCGGGTCAACCGCCCAATGCGTTTGGAGCATTGATCCGCACGGACGCCTGAAGTGGGTTCCATTGGAGCGTTTCGCAATTGCGACGTTCTTCCGATGGAACCCACATCGGGCGTGTCTAGCCTTACAGTCAGCTGGTCGGCCCGCGCGAGCCGCTTGCCGGTCACGGAGCGCGTCAGTTCGACGGGCCGATTGTGGTGGCCACGCGTGGGTTTCCATGATGGCGGAACGGTCCTTCGTTGAAGCGCCACACAGCCCACGACGATACGTGTACCGATCGTTCACATGAGGAGCCCCCGATATGGATTCGGCCGCATGGCATTCGCTGCACCGGATGTTGAGTGACAAGCAGGATCGCCGGCCAGTTTCCAGAGTCACGCTGCGGCGGATCGCTGCGTTCGCGAGAGTCCGACGCGGGCAGTTGGCGCTGTTCCTGCTGCTGAGCGTCGTGACAGCGGCCCTGGCGGTCGCCACGCCGGTGCTCGCGGGTCGGGTCGTCGACGCGATCGTGAACGGTGAGTCAGAGGGTGTTGTCATCCGGCTCGCCGCAATCATCGCCGTCATCGCGCTCGCTGAAGCCGGGATCGGCATCCTGACGCGCTGGTTGTCATCCAACATTGGTGAGGGCTTGATTCTCGACCTGCGCACGGCGGTCTTCGACCATGTACTGCGGATGCCGATCGCCTTCTTTATGCGCACCCGCACTGGCGCGCTCGTCAGTCGCCTCAACAGCGATGTGATGGGCGCTCAACGGGCGTTCAGCGACACGCTGTCAGGCGTTGTCAGCAACATGGTCATGCTGGTTCTGACACTCATCGTGATGCTCGGCATCTCCTGGCAGATCACGTTGCTGGCGCTCGTGCTGCTGCCGGTGTTCGTGCTGCCTGCCCGGCGGATGGGTTCCCGGCTGGCGGCGCTCAGACGTGAGGCGGCGAACCACAACGCGACGATGAGCACGCAGATGACCGAGCGATTTTCGGCGCCGGGGGCGACACTCGTGAAGCTCTATGGACGCCCGGCCGATGAGTCGGCTGAGTTCGCCAGGCGGGCCGGCCGGGTGCGCGATATCGGCGTGCGCTCGGCGATGCTGCAATCGGTGTTCATCACCGCGCTGACATCGGTGTCGGCGCTGGCGCTGGCGCTGGTGTACGGACTCGGCGGGTACTACGCGTTGCAGGGCGAGCTTGAGCCGGGCGCGGTCGTCGCCCTCGCGCTGCTGCTGACGCGCCTCTACTCGCCGCTCACGGCGCTGGCCAATGCGCGGGTCGAGGTGATGGGCGCGCTGGTGAGTTTCGAGCGGGTCTTCGAGGTGTTGGACCTGGAGCCACTGATCGCCGACAAGCCAAACGCCCGACGTGTTCCCGACGGCCCGGTGGCGGTCGAGTTCGACGACGTGCGCTTCAGCTACCCGTCTGCGGACAAGGTATCGCTTGCGTCATTGGAGGAGGTCGCGGACCTCGACACGCGCGGGGGCGTCGAAGTGCTGCACGGGATATCGTTTCGCGCCGAGCCAGGCGAGATGGTGGCGTTGGTCGGGTCATCTGGAGCCGGGAAGTCGACGATCGCGCAACTGCTGCCCCGACTCTACGACGTGGACAGTGGCGCGGTGCGTCTGGCGGAAGTTGATGTGCGCGATCTCACGGCGGAGTCGATCCGCGAGACGTTGGGCATGGTCACGCAGGACGGGCACCTGTTCCATGAGTCGGTGCGCGCGAAC
>JBBECJ010000288.1:0-2946 GCA_040881885.1 Thermomicrobiales bacterium
TGGAGCGGGCGTGGGCGGCGCCGGGCGCGGAGCTGATCACGGTCTGGGGGCGGCGGCGGGTCGGGAAGTCGGCGCTGTTGTCGCGTTTCGCGGCAGGCAAGCACGCGATCTACATCTACGGCACCCGCATTTCCCAGCGTGATCTGCTGTCGAACATGGCGACGCAGATGGCGCGCGTGTTCGATATGCCGAGCTTGCGGTTCGCCGCGTTCCAGAGTTGGGATGATGTCTTCGACATCCTGACGCAGGAGTCGCGCAAGGCGCGGCTGCTGGTCGTGTTTGACGAGTTCCCGTATCTCTGCGATGTCTCGCAGGGGCTCGACACGCTTGTCCAACGCTGGTGGGACAGGATCCACCGAACCGAGAACATGATGGTCGTCATCGCCGGATCGGCGTTCTCGGCCATGCGCGGGTTGACCGGCTACACCGGCGCGCTGCATGGCCGGCGCACCGGGCAAATGGACGTGGAGCCGTTCGGATACTTCGATGCCGCGCACTTCTTCGCGCATCTGTCGCCGGTCGATCGCGTCCGCGCCTATGCCTGCTTCGGTGGCATCCCGGCCTACCTCAACTATGTGCGCGACGACTGGACGCTTGCCGAGAACGTGCAGCAGACGATCCTGACACCCGGCCACGTCCTCTACCGTGAGGCGGAGGATCTGCTGAGGATCGAGTTCCACCAGGAGATGCTGTATGCGTCGATCCTGCGCTCGATCGCCAGCGGCGAGGAGCGTCCGAGCGATATCGCGCGTGATGTCGGGAAAGGCGGCGTCAACGAGATCCTCGAGCATCTCGTCCGCTTGCAGGAGTTGCATTTCATCCGGCGCGATGTGCCGGTGACCGAGTTTGAACGGCCGCGCTCACGGCGCGTTCTGTATCGCGTCGCCGATCCGTACCTGCGTTTCTGGTTTCGCTATGTCACGCGCTATCAGGCGATCCTGCAGGTCGGTGACATTGCAGCGGTCTGGGAGCGCGACATCGAACCGACGCTGGATGAGTTCGTCGCGCGGACGACCTGGGAGGATGTCTGTATCCAGTATCTCTGGAACTTGCTGGCGGCGCGGCGGATCGAGCCGACATTCCAGCGGCTTGGCCGCTGGTGGGACAACCAGAACGAAATCGATATCGTCGGCACACGGGACAACCACGTCACGCTGGCTGGTGAGTGCAAGTGGACGAACGCGCCAGTCGGCATGGACGTGTTCCACCGGCTGCAGACGAAGACGATCGGGCTGGAAGTTCGCGAGCCAGTTCAATGGGTGCTGGCCAGCCGAGCCGGGTTCGAGCCGGAGGTGCGGCGGCGCGCCGAGCAGGGTGATCTGTTGCTGATCGAGCCGGACGATTTGTTCGCGCCGGAGCTTGAGCGGCCCGTCTGACCCTGCCCTGGCGGCGGGTTGGGGGCGTCATCCTGCCTGCCAGCTTCCGGCACGCGCGCGAATGCGACTGTCCGTACGTCTTGCCCAATTCTCGTTCCGGCCCTACGATGGCTACCACGACTGGCATCACAATCATCAAAGGGGGTCGGGCATGCGTCGTCTCCGAGTTCTCCTCGTCAGCCTCGTCCTGCTGGCAACTTCCAGCCTGCTCGCCATCCCGGCGGCGGCCTTCGCGCCGGCCAATCCCTCGTTCGAGCGCACCTGGGAGCGAACCGCCAAGCCGGTCGCCGACGGCGCCATCTCGCGCACCTGGATGTGGGGGCCGGAAGCCTTCACCGGCGCGATCCAGGAGCCCTACGCCGAATCGCCGGGCGAATTGCGCGCCGTCCAGTACTACGACAAGTCGCGGATGGAGATCACCCAGCCGAACGCCGACCCAACCTCGATCTGGTACGTCACGAATGGCTTGCTGGTCGTCGAGCTGATGTCCGGCCGGATGCAGATCGGCGACAGCAGCTTTACCGACCGCGCCCCGGCGGCTGTCAACGTGGCTGGCGACCCGGACGACCCGCTCACTTACGCCGTCCTGGCCACCCTGCGCGACGCTCCCGCCCTGCCGGACGGCGCGCTCGTCACCCAGATGATCGACGCGACCGGCGCCGTCAGCGACGCGCCCGAGACGGCCGGCTACAACGCGACAGCCGCCAACCACGTAACGGCGCCGGGCATCGACCACCAGGTCGCCTCGCCCTTCTGGAACTTCATGACATCCAGTGGGACAGTCTACGAGAACGGCGGCTACACGACCGCGCCGCTATTCGAGAACCCGTACTACGCGACCGGCCTGCCGATCATCGAGCCATACTGGGCATACGTGAAGGTCGGCGGCGTGCTGAGGCTGGTGCTGCTGCAATGCTTCGAGCGGCGCTGCCTGACCTACACGCCCGACAATCCGGAGGGCTGGCAGGTCGAGGCCGGCAACGTTGGCCAGCACTACTACCGCTGGCGGACGGCCGAAGCCGGCGCCGCGCAGGTCACGTTGGCCGGCGCCTCGGAGCATGGCTTCAACGCCACCGACAGCGAGCTGCGCTTCGATATCAACGGCACGACGCTCGCGAACGATCCGGCGGCCGTCTATGTCTGGATCAACGACTTCCTTTACACCGACTTTGCCGTGCAGATCTCCGGTAACTCGATCGCGCTGCCGTTCGCGTTCTTCGACGCGGACGAGCGCAACGAGGTCATCCTGCTGGCGCGGGACGTCGGGGACAACGAGATCTATGCCGAGTTCGCGTTCTGGACCGGCGACGAGGTCCTCGATGTCGCCGTCCTCGACGAGAGCGGCCAGCCGGCCAACGGCGCGCTCGTGACGGCCCTGCTCGGCGACGACCAGAGCGTCTCGGCCCAGGCGACGGCCGTGGACGGCGTGGCGCGCTTCGAGTCGCTGCCCGACCGGACGATCATCTTCGACGCGACGGCGTCCGGCAACCGCTTCGGCTCGCTGGCGACGACCGGCGGCGCCGGCAGCGCCGAGGTCCATCTCAAGGGCTTCGACGCGCCCAGCCCGATC
>JBBECJ010000289.1:0-2943 GCA_040881885.1 Thermomicrobiales bacterium
CGGCGTCGCGCCGTCCGGGTAGCGCCAGAGATAGTAGTGTTGGCCGACGTTCCCGGCCTCGACCTCCCAGCCCGGCACGTTGCCCGGCGTGTAGGTCAGGCAGCGCCGCTCGAAGCACTGGATCAGGATGTCCTGGACGGCGCCCTGCAGCTTGACACTGGCCCAGTAGGCTTCGCTGATCGGGTAGCCGGTGGCGTAGAAGGCGTTCTCGAAGAGCAGGTCCTCGATGAACTTGCCGTCCTCGTAGACGATCCCCTCGGAGGTCATGAACTCCCAGAACGGCGAGGCGATCTGGTGGTCGATATCTCCGGCCTGGACGCGGTAAGCCGCCGTGACGCCCTCGGCGGCCAGCGACGGGTCGTTGGACACGGCGCCGTCGCGGGCGATCCGCTGGGTGATCGCGGCCCCATCGGCCAGTGGCGGCGCGTCGAGCACCGCGCCGAAGGTCGCGTAGGTCGGTCCGTTGGGATCGTCGGGATCGCCGGCGACGTTGATGTTCGCGGCCGGCTGGCGGACCTGGAATAGCGCGTGGCCGATCTGTGCCCGGCCCGAGATCAACTCGTTGACCAGCAGGCCGTTCGTGACGTACCACGGCGAATCCTGCGACGCGTCGGGACTGGTGATCTCCATCCGGCTCTTGTCGTAATACTGGACGATCCGGACGCCACCGGGAGACTCCGCATACTGCTCGGGAATCGCGCCGGTGTTTGCCTCCGGCCCCCACATCCAGGTGCGCAGCGCCTCGCCGTCAGTGACCGGCCTGTCGGTGCGAGCCCAGGCACGCTCGAAGGCTGGATTAGCGGGCGCGACAGCCAGCGCGTTCACGATCCCAAGTCCCAGCAAGGCCATCGTGATCGCGACGGCCAGAATCTTGACGATGCGCGCGAACCGCGGACTGGCCAGAGCCATCGTCGCCCCCTTCGCTTCATCCCTGTTCCCCGGTGTCACGCCTGGCAGGCGAACCGTGTTCGTGCCTGGCCGCTGCCGGTCCCCACCGGGCAGCGATCCGTAGCGCGACACGAACCATCATAGCCTGCCTGCCTCGTTGCCGCGATACACACCTGTGTCAGACTGTCAATGCTGGCGGGCGGGAATCGGGGATCGGGGCACGGCCAGCAGGCAGATGGCGTCGCCATGGCGTGTTGCGTGCCCTAAGGTGTGTTCATGGTGCGCATCCCGTCACCGGTCTTCCGTCTGCCCAGCCTGCCGGACAGCCCTATTGCAGTCTATCGTCGTGTCGTGGTCTGCTCTGGGCATTGCCGCGGATCCGTGCCAGCGGCAACAGCGCCGTGCCCAGCGGTGTGACGAAATCGTCCCAACCTGGCACGGCGATTCGATGGGGTGCGTTAGCCTGGCCTTTCGTGACAACGTCCCTAGGTCGGACGACGGTCCGTGATGCGAACGCCGTGGTAGTTATCGCCGGTTCCATAGAACAGCCGCAGAACAGCCGCGCTTGTGCGACAACGAACATAATTCCCGACGTCTCGGCTGCCGATTAGATGAGGAGAGCACTGTCACGCCAGCGCCAGATGGGACGAATGGAGAGCGTCACCGGCGCTCTCCACTGCTTGTGCTCAGTTCGCATACGATGCGGGTGACAGTCACGGAATCAGCCCCTCGCCCGGTCGTCTATAGCGGATGCCATCGTCGCGTGTACCGCTCGTAGGCAGGGCGGTGTTCTGCTCGTACTCCAGACATTGCGCCACGCCCATGGTCGCCACGCATTCATAGGAGATTGCAGGCGCGTCACTCGTGGTGGTCGTGACCCCGGTGTCCGCGTAGACGCCGTTCAATTCAAGGAAGCGCATGCGTTCCCAGGACAGAACCGCCGGCCGCTCGAGGTAACTCAGGTCGGCTGCATCCGCGTAGACGCCGTTCAATTCAAGGAAGCGAGTCTGCTCGGACGACATCACGGCTGGCCGCTCCGGGATGGCTTGCCAACCCAGCGGATCGTTCAACGCGTCGAACAGCATCTCGTCGTATGCCAGGCGGGCCTGCTCCTTATCCGAAACGATATCGCCCGGGTTGAAGCCTTCATCGAGCCAGCCTTCACCGAGCCAGTCTTCGTAGCGAGAGATTGGGTCGAGCTGGGCTGGCGCCGCGACCGCACGGTGCGAGTCGCTCAGCAGTCCGTCGCCTTGCCCCGGAACGTCGTATGCCTGCACCTGCGTCCGTACGCTTGCGTCATCACCGCTCACTCCTGGGAGGTTGTCGGTGACGGCCAATCCCGCCACAACCAGGGCCAGACAGGCCGCGATGCCAACCGCGATCAGCCATGGTCCCGCCTGACCACGCCCACCCCGGTGAGGATGGGGGAGGTGGATCGTGTGGCGTTTGTGTGGTGAGTGGAGTGTGGTTGCCATCGGAGGTTCCTTTCTCTCCTGCCTTGCGGCATCCATCGGTTCTGTCCCTACAATGCGCCACTTGACGTCGCTCCACCATGCACGACACACACGTCTACCCACGTGATTCGCAATCACGTGGGTCACCCGACGCCAGGTGTCGCTCGTTGCCGCGGATTGTTACGCTTCTGCAACATCTCGTCGCGTCCGTCGACGGCCTGCATACAATGAAGATGTCACACTACACGTATCGGGAATGGACCCGATAGTTGGTGTACCGATCGTCAACGCCGAAGGGGACTCGGCGGATGGCCACTGATGAACGTCCCGACTTTGGTGACCTGCTGCGCCATGCCCGCCGCGCCACTGGACTGACGCAGGAGGAACTGGCCGAGCGGGCCGGACTGAGCGCGCGCGGCATCAGCGATCTGGAGCGCGGGGTGGTGCATGCGCCGCACCGGGACACGCTGGAGCTGCTGGCCGATGCGCTCGATCTCTCACCGGATGAACGTCGTCAGTGGGAGCAGGCGCGACGGCGACTGAGCACGCGTGGCACTACCTCGCTTTCGTTAGGCCATCTGGCTAATGCTCCGCGCCTCGT
>JBBECJ010000290.1:0-2940 GCA_040881885.1 Thermomicrobiales bacterium
CAGACAGAACCCTGCGAACAGCGCGGCAACGGCGCCCGTCGCGTGCATCGTCCCTAGGCGTCGAACTCGGGCGTTCTCATCATTTGTGTCCCGGTCACTGACCGCACGGACGTCCGCGTTCTTGAAGACGGGTCCTTCCTTTGTCAGGACGACAAAGGGATGGCACGACCGACCTATGTCACCCTGAGGAACGAAGCATGTCAGCGCTGCGACAGCAGCAGCCGGGACCATCGCAGACAGAACCCTGCGAACAGCGCGGCAACGGCGCCCGTCGCGTGCATCGTCCCTGGGCGTCGAACGCGGGCGTTCTCATCATTTGTGTCCCGGTGGCTGACCGCCCAGGCTTCCGCGTTTCTTGAAGACGGGTCCTTCCTTTGTCAGGACGACAAAAGGATGGCACGACCGACCTGTGTCACCCCGAGGAACGAAGCATGTTCTGAGCGCTGCGACGGCAGCAGCCGAAGGGGGCCTGTCCTCAAAGCCAACACAACCCGGAAGAACAGCCACCGGGACCATCCCAGACATCGTCCTACGTACAACGCCGCAACGGCGCCCTTCGCATCCGTCGCCCCTTGCCCAGGTACAGCCAGTCCTTCATCGCAGGGTTCACGGTGCGAATGAGAGCGAGCTTCTTCTCCCGCGTCCAACCCTTGATCTGCTTCTCGCGCTGGATCGCCGCCCATACGTCGTCTGTGACTTCGGCGTAAATGAGCTTGCCGATACGGTACGCGGCGGTGAACTGTGACTGGCCCGAGCGATGCTGGCCAATGCGCCGTTCCGGGTCGTTGGTTACGCCGGTGTACAGCGTGCCTTGCCGATTCGTGGCGATGTAGACGTAGTACTCGTGCGTTCTCTTCATCATGTGTCCCGGTGGCTGACCACCCAGGCTTCCGCTTTCTTGAGGACAGGCCCTTCCTTCGTCAGGGCGACACAGGTGCACCGTACAATCAGGGGCAGAGTTCGCAAAGTAGGAAGTGTCACAGGGAACCCCGATCGGCGCGAAGCTGACAGTGGCGGACGAGATCGAGGCGGTCGTATCTTAGCCCGACCTCCCTACAGGCTAATCCGCGCCCGGCCACTTCCGCCCGGGTTAGCAATTAGCGCTATAATCGGGCGGTGCGCCGGGCTGAAGCCTGGCCTTCGGCCCGAGGAGAATTAGATGCCGCGCGATAACACCGCCTCACACCTGTCCGAGACTGTCGAAGACTACCTCCAGTCCATGTACAGCCTCGAGACCGAGGGTGAGCGCGTGATCTCCGCCCGGCTGGCGCGCTGGATGCGCGTGACGCCGCCGACCGCCTGGGCGACTGTGCAGCGGATGCACCGCGACGGCATGGTGGAGATCGACGACAAGAAGACGATCCACCTGACCGAGTCGGGACGCAAGATCGCGGAGAGCGTGGCGCGGCGCCACCGGCTCTCGGAGCGTTTCCTCTGCGATGCGCTCGGCCTCGGCTGGGCGGAGGCGCACGAAGAAGCGCACCACTTCGAGCACGGGATGACGCCGGTCATCGAAGAGCGCATCGTGAAGCTGCTCGGCAACCCAACGACCTGCCCGCACGGCAGCCCGATCCCCGGCACCGGCGCCAAACTCGACCCGACCTGGCGCGCCCTCGACACGTTCGAGATCGGCGACCGTTTCTGCGTGCGGTTCATCTCGGAGGAGCTGGAGATGGACCTCGACCTGCTGCACTACCTGGAGAAGCACGGCCTGAAGCCCGGCGCCGAGGTCACCGTCGCGGACAAGGTGCCATCTGCGGGACTGCTCGTGCTGAAGAGCGACGGCGAGGACGTCTCGCTCGGCCTGCAGGTCGCCTCGCGGATCCGGGTGGAGGCGCTTTAGCCCGCGCCCTGTCACCCTGAGCGAGCACATTGTCACCCTGAGCGCAGCGAAGGGCCTGTCCTCAGACCGGGCGCTCACTACGAGACGAGTGACCGGGACCATCCAGGACGACGCCCTGTCCACGACGTAGCATCGGTGGCTTCTTGATCCGCCGCCCGGTAGGTTGGTACAACAGTTCGCGCAGCGCCGGGTTCATTCGACGGATCAGGGCCAGTTTCCTCTCTCGAGTCCAGCCCTTGATCTGCTTCTCGCGCTCGATCGCCGACCAAACATCTGTCGTCCACTCGACGTACACGAGCCGGTTGATGCGGTAGCGAGCGGTGAAGCCGGACGTCGCCGTGCTGTGCTCAGCCATGCGTCGCTCGCAATCGTTTGATACCCCGGTGTAGAGGGTCCCTCGCCTGTTCGTGGCGATGTAGACGTAGTACTGATGCGATCTCATTTGTTCTGTCCCGGTCACTCGGCGCCAAGTCCGATGTTGGGTCTGAGAACAGGTCCTTCCTCCGTCAGGATGACAGGGTTGGAAAGCGCCAGGTCTGATGTTGGGTCTGAGGACGGGTCCTTCCTCCGTCAGGAAGGGTTTACCGTTGAGAACCGTATAATGTGATTCGCGTATGTCCAACACACTATTGGCACTCCGATGACGACCACCCGAAACTCTCGCGATGGCGCGGCGGCGCAGGCCTTCCTTGAGGGCGCGGCCGTCCCCGTCCTGCCGACCAACCTGAACGCCGCGGACCCCCAGTCCGAGGCCAACCGGGAGCACATGCGCGAGCTGGTCGAAGGGTTGCAGGCGGCGCTGCGGGACGTGCGCGACGGCGGCGGCAAGCTGCAGACGCGCCGCCACAAGTCGCGCGGCAAGCTAACGGCGCGTGAGCGCATCCACCGCCTGCTCGACCCCGGCACCGCGTTCCTCGAGCTGTCGCCTCTCGCCGCCTGGCAGCTGTATGGGGGCGAGGCGCCGGCCGCGGGCATCGTCACCGGCGTCGGGCGCATCACGGGGCGTGAGTGCGTGATCGTGGCCAACGACGCGACTGTGAAGGGCGGCACGTACTACCCGCTGACGGTGAAGAAGCACCTCCGCGCCCAGGAGATCG
>JBBECJ010000291.1:0-2932 GCA_040881885.1 Thermomicrobiales bacterium
AGAGGTGGTCGATCGTGATCATCGACTTCGCCAGCATACCCAGGTTGCGGAACGGCGCCGCGAAGACCATGCAGCCGAAGCGCAGGTTTTTCGTCTCCGCCGCCAGCGCGCCCATCAGCGCGACCGCCTCCAGATGCGGGTCCGCGTCACTCGTCGCGCAGTAGAAATGGTCCCAGACCGACAGCCAGCCGAACCCATGGTTGTCGGCCAGCGTCCACAGTCGTCGCAACTCCGCGACCGTGATATTCTGCTGCCCGACGTGCATCCCGAAGGTAATCGCCATCCGTCCCCTCGTCTCCTGTTCTTTATCCCATCGCCTCGAACGGCCCGACAATCTCCGAGGTGATCCAGCCGCCGTAGTAGCCGGCAGGCTCCGGTGTCACCCGTTCATCGTCAACGAAGCAGGCATCAACGCGACTGGGGTAGAAAGCGATGTAGCCGCGCAGCGACGCGAAGCCGGGTATCGGCTGCTCGTAGCTCCAGGCAACATCCTTGACGGTACGTTCTCCAACGCGGAGTGTCCAGTAGCTGGCCGATCCCTTCCACTCGCAAAACGTGCTAGTCGCGGAGTTGTCGGGCATCTCCATCCGGACATCCTCCGGCGGGATGTACCAGACCGGCGCGTGACTTGTCTCCAGCACCCGGACCGCGCGGGTCGAGTCGGCGATCGCCTCGCCGTCGACGATCACCCGCACCCGACGCGACGACGGCTCGACGCGTGGTGGCCGTGGGTAGTCCCAGACCGATTCCTGGCCGGGATTCGGCTCGATGCGCTCGTCCATTGGCGTCGCTCCTGGTTCAGCGATGGCATTCGTATTGATCTACGAATTATGTGGCAGTATCGCACGTGTCACACATCACACTTCACGAAGCACCGAAGGACCAACATGATCGACTGGTTTCGGGATCTTGATCCGGTTGCGCAGGCGGCGCTGGCGGGCGGGTTCACCTGGTTCGTGACGGCGTTGGGCGCGGCGATTGTCCTGCTGATCGGGCGGATGTCGCAGCGGCTGCTGGACACGATGCTTGGGTTCGCGGCCGGTGTCATGATCGCCGCCAGCGTCTGGTCGCTGCTGATACCGTCGATCGAATTGGCGGAAGAAACGGACTCGTGGGCGCCGGCATGGATTCCGGCGGCTGCCGGCGTCCTGCTCGGAGCGGCCTTCCTGCGCGTCGCCGACCAGTTCATGCCGCACCTGCATCTCGGCCAGCCGATGAGCGAGCGTGAGGGCGTCGAGACGGCCTGGCGGCGGACGACGCTGTTGATCCTGGCGATCACGCTCCACAACATCCCGGAGGGGCTGGCAGTTGGCGTCGCTTTCGGCGCGCTGGCATCCACCGTCGAAGTCGACAACGGTGCGACGCTGGCCGGCGCCGTCACGCTTGCGCTTGGGATCGGGATGCAGAACTTCCCCGAGGGCCTCGCGGTCGCGATGCCGCTGCGGCGCGAGGGCGTCTCGCGGTTCAAGAGCTTCTGGTACGGCCAACTCTCGGCTGTCGTCGAGCCGGTCGCCGCCGTTCTTGGCGCGCTGGCGGTCGTCGTCGTTTCGCCGATCCTGCCCTACGCGCTCGCCTTCGCGGCCGGCGCGATGCTCTACGTCGTCATCGAGCAGTTGATCCCAGAGTCGCAAGCCGGCAACCACACTGACCTCGCCACGCTCGGCACGATGCTCGGCTTCGTCGTGATGATGGCGCTGGACGTGGCGCTGGCGTGAGGGACGAGGGATGAGGGACGAGTAAGGGCTGGACGCACCGAAGTCGGTAAGATTCGATGGTCGAGCCGGCAGGCTGAGTGGGATGGGTGATGCGGGATTGTGGCGCTGATGGCGTCGGGTGAGCGAGACGCGGACACCAACAGGGCGTTGTTCGATATCTGCCGGGCCTTTCTGGCGGCCGGGACTGTCGAGGACCTGGTCGAGATCGCGCCGCGGGTCATTGGCGGGAGCCTGGGCATGCCGGCGACCTGTCAGGTCGTGCTGGTCGATCCAGTCAGCCTGCGCGCAAGTCCGCCGAGGTTGGCGGGCTGCAACAGGTCTGCGTTCCGATGAGCCACGGCAACCGGCTGGTTGGCTCGATCGTGATCGACGCCGCGCCGGATGGCGCCACGCCGTCCAGCGCCGCCAGCCGGACGCTGGAGCAGATCGCCGACCTGCTCGCGACGGCGATCGTCATGCGCCAGCAGATCGAGGCTGAGCACAAGAGCCTGTTGGACGAAGCGGCGGACCTCAAGCTCGACATCGTCTCGATGCTCTCACATGAGATGCGGACGCCGCTGGCGTCGATCAAGGGTTACGCGACGGCGCTCCTGCTCGACGTCGTCGAGTGGGATTCGGACAGCCGGAATGAGGTCCTTACCGCGATCGACGAAGAGAGCGACCACCTCGCGCGGCTCATTACCGACATGCTCGACACAGCTTCGATCGAGGCTGGTGAGATCCGGATCGTGGTGGAGCCAATTCTCGTCCCGCGCATCGTCAAGCGCGTGGTGGAAAATATGCAGATCCGTTCGGACCAGCACCACTTCATCGTCACCTTTCCGGACGAATTCGTCGGTCATCGGTGTGCTGCCGTTGTCGAGCCGAGTGAACGTGTGGGTGTGCCGGAATCTGGCGAATGGACCGCGCACCTGCTCGTCAGCGAAGCGATACGGTGAGTCCAATTCGGTGATCCGCGAGGTCAGCCGCCAGCGCAGTCCGAAGTGGCGAGCTTCCCAGATGACACTGTCGCCCGGCCCCATCATTCCCTCGGTGACGCCCGCGACGGCGCGTTCACCGGTGTGCGCCAACGAACCCATGTGCAGATCGACGCTGCGCGCCAGGTCGAAGCAGCGTTCGGGCGGCACGGCGAACCTGGTTTCGAGATGAATAGTCGGCCAACTGCTCCTGCTTCGCTTCATAACTGGCGCGCGTGTCCATCAGGGACGATGATACGC
>JBBECJ010000292.1:0-2920 GCA_040881885.1 Thermomicrobiales bacterium
CGGTTGAGCGACGCGATGAACTGGTCGCCATAGGCGTCCGCGCCAAGCGCGCCAACCATCGTCACATTCGCGCCGAGCCGCGCGAGCGCGACGGCCTGGTTATAACCCTTGCCACCGAGAAAGGCGCTGAACGACTCGGCCAGGATCACTTCGCCCGGCTCGGGGCGCTTCGGGACGAGGAAGCTGAGGTCCATCACCAGCGAGCCGACGACGACCGCCCGAACGGCGCTCATGACGGAGACCTGCGGGCCGTCAGGTGCAGGCCGGACGCGAGGAACGGGCCGGCGTAGACGCGGTCTTCGAGGTAGGCGAGCCGCCAGGTGATGATGAACGCCCCACGGCTGAGCAGCTTGACGGCCGAGACAGGCAGCAATCCCTTTCCGCCGGAGGAACGCTCGCGTTGCCAGTAGTCGATCACGTCGTGGACCTGTCCCACGAGATGAAACGAGTGCGAGATATCCTCGACCGCCAGACCCGCGTCGCCGACGAGCGCGACGATCCGGCGCTGGTCATAGCGCTGTATGTGGCCGACGTGCTCGCGTTTCCAGCGGTGGATCGGGATCGGGCGGTTGCGCCGCAGCGCTCGGTAGACGGTCCGCGGCTGGTCTTCTAGCGGCACGAAGAAGTGCAGCAGGCAGCCGGGCCGCAGGACACGACGGCATTCGGCCAGCAGTGATTCCGGCGCGGTGACGTGTTCGATCAGGTCGAAGAAGACAACGCCATCGAAGGTCGCGTCGGCGAATGGCAACGACTGCGCGTCCAGCACTAGGTAAAACGGGGCGCCGCCGTATGACACGGCCTCTGAGACGGCGCGTGGACTCAGGTCGCCGGCGTGGATATCGAGGTCCGGCCGGGCGTTCGCCAGCGCGCGGGCGTAGCGGCCCGCCCCCGCGCCGAGCAACAGCAGCCGGCCGCCGATGTCGCCGAGCGCGTCGAGCGCCCGATCCAGGCGAATCTCGCCCAGGTTGCGCGTGCCGGGAACGATGTCGTCGCGGCCCTGGATCTTGTGCGGGTCGTCAACGTGGTATCCGCCGGAAGTCATTGTCCGGTTGTCAGTTCGGTCACTCGCGCGGCGAGCGCGGCCGTGAGTGGGTCGAGCGTCTCGATGATGACGTCCGGGACGATGCCGGTATCGGCGACCTCCTGGACGGTCGAGACGCCGGTCAGGACCAGCAGCGTCGGCGTCCCGGCCCGCTGTCCGGCCAGGATATCGGTGTCGAGCCGGTCGCCAATCATCAACGTCCGCCGCGCCTCGACGCCGATGATCGCCAGGCACGAGCCGATCATCTCCGGGCTGGGCTTGCCAATCACGAGCGGGTCGGTGTCGGTCGCGGCGGCGAGGGCGGCCACGATCGCACCCGACCCGGGAATCAGGCCAACCTCGGTCGGAAACGTCTTGTCAGCATTGGTGGCGACATAGGCGGCGCCGGCGCGGATCGCGAGGCAGGCGGTCCTCAGGTGCTCGTAGCGCAGCTCGAAGTTTGCCCCGGAGACGACGATCTGGGCGTCCTCACAGGCTGGACTGAAGTAGCCGTCGCCGAAGAGCGCCTCTTCAAGGGCAGTCATCCCGACCACGAAGATGGTTGTCCCGCGCTCGTAGCGGCTCTTCAAATAGGTAGCTGTCGCGACACCGGACGTGACGATGCTCTCCTCCGGCACATCAATCCCCATCGCGGCCAGCTTCTCGACGTATTGGATCGGCGTGCTGGTGGAGTTGTTGGTCGCCATCGCGTACGGAATGCCGGCCCGGTTCAGGGCGTCGATAAAGGCCGGCACTTCGGGAACGATCGTGTTCCCGCGATAGAGGACGCCGTCCATGTCCAGGATGCAGCCGTCGATCGCGGCGACCCAATCGCGGTCGAGCGTCGCGCTCACCTCTGGAATTGCTGGTGATGTCGTCAAGCGGTCAGTTCCTTCTCCTACGACTGAGAATCGCCGGCGCGATACAGATCCACGGCTGATTGGGCGAGCGCGCAAGAACGGGGACGCTGGCACGGAAGCCGCAGCATCGATATCAACCATCGGCTCGGTCATTCCGCGCATTGTGCCACAGGAGAATTGGGCAGCCGCTATACTCGCGGGACCGGATGGGGAGTCTGAGAAGGGGGAGTGACGGTGGATGAAACGCTTGCCAGGCAGGTGATCGAAGCGGTCGACCAGGACGAGGCGATCGCGCTGTTGCAGGCGCTGGTGCGCGACAGCGCGTCGGTGAATCCGCCTGGCGACGTGCGTGAGTCGATCCGCGTCTGTCAGGAAAAGCTGGCGGCCGAGGGGTTCGAGACGGAGTTGATCGGGGACACCGACATCATCCCGAACCTGATCGCGTCCGTGCGGCGTGGCGATGGCCCTACGCTGCTCTTCAACGCGCACGTCGATGTCGTGCCGACCGGCACGCTCGAAGCCTGGTCACACCCGCCGTTCGCGGCCGAGATTGCCGATGGCCGGGTCTATGGCCGCGGCGCCGGCGACGACAAGGCCAGCGTGACGGCTCAGGTGATGGGCGCGATCGCGTTCGCGCGCTCCGGTGTGCCGTTCAGCGGAACGCTGATCGTCAACGTCGTTGGCGACGAGGAAACGGGCGGCAGGCACGGCGCGAAATTCGTCGCCGAAAACATCAGGACGCGCCCGGATTTCGCGATCGTCGGCGAGCAAACGTTCAACCGGATCGCGGTCGGCGAACGGGGCTTCGCCGGGACGAACGTGATCGTCCATGGCCGGGCCGCGCACGGCGCGCTGCCCTGGGAGGGCGCGAACGCGATCGAGGGCATGGCGGCTGTCATCGTCGCGCTGCGGAGCGAGCTCTGGCCGAAGCTGGAGGAGCGGACACACCCGTACTTCCACCACTCGTCGGCGTCGATCAACCTGATCGAGGGCGGCGTCAAGCAGAACGTCGTCGCCGACCGCTGCTCGATCTACATCG
>JBBECJ010000293.1:0-2916 GCA_040881885.1 Thermomicrobiales bacterium
CTCGACATCTTCTGGCGGCTTGGCCTGCGGATGACGACGTTGACCCACAGTCGCCGCAACGCGCTCGCGGACGGCACGCAGCTCAACATCAACACCGGCGGACTGACGAGCGCGGGCCGGAGGGCTGTCCAACGCTGCCAGGAACTCGGCATTGTGATTGACACCGCCCACCTCTCCGATCAGGGATTCTGGGATCTGGTCGAGCTTGTCGATGGCCCGATCCTCTGCTCGCACACGAGTGCCCTGACGCCGTCGCCCGGTTACCGGCTGCCGTGGGACGAACGCAACGCCACCTACGGCATGTCGAAGGCCGAGGCGATCGCCAGCAAGGGCGGGCTGATCGGCGTCGTCTTCTGGAGCATGGCGGACACTGGGACGCTGGTTCGCGAGGCGGAGCGCATCATCGAGTTGACCGGCCCTGACCATGTCGGCCTCGGCACTGATTTCTTCGGCTTCCGCGACGCCCCACGCGACCTCCAGCACATCGGCCAGTTGCCAACGCTGACCGACGCCCTCGTCCGCGCCGGACATGACGACGACACGATCCTCAAGCTGCTCGGAGGCAACTATCTGCGCGTGTTCGAGCAGGTATGGCGCGAGTGAGGGACGAGGCCGCGTTACGACAGCTCGCCGAACTGACGCGCGATTTCATTGCGGAACACCTCGGCGCGGGATGGCTGGCCAGGGAACCCCGCGCCACGCACCACGAAAACGACCCGATCGATGCCTGAGCCGGCCGTCAGATGCTCGTGGACCGCCGTCACCATCGCGGTGGCGCAGGCGTCAATTTCCAGCCCGCCGACACCGGCGCCGAGCGCCGGGAAGGCGATGCTGGTCAGGCCACGCGCGTCACAAAGCTGAAGCGCGCGTCGGGTGGCGGCAGTCACAGACTCTGGCGAGGCGTAGATCTGGGTCCGATCGGTGAACCCCATCGTGGCGGCATGGATGATCGCCCGCGCCGGAGCCGGCATCTGGCCGGCGCTCGTCACGACCGCGTCGCCAACCTCGATCGGACCCTGTGCGACTGCCTCCCGCTCGACGGCGTCGCCGGCCGCCCGTTTCAGCGCGCCCGCGACGCCGGCGCCCATCCAGAGCTCGTTGTTGGCGGCATTCACGTACGCCTCACAGCCGATCGCCACGACATCGGCGATGTCGGCCTCGATAACCTCCAGCGTCACCGCGGACTTGTCGTGCATGGCCACCATCCATTCCCGCGCACCGTCCAGATCGGCCGGTCGATAGCCGGTGGGCGTCGTCGTGTGGCTAGATTCTGGCAGAAAGGATCGCAACTCGTGATCGACAGGACGTCCATCCTCTTCTGCCTGCTCGGGTTGGCGCTCCTGGTCGCCGGCTGCGGTGGCGACCAGGGCGACGCGTCGGACCGCGCAACGGAAACCGCGCCGCCGACCGGCGGATCGAACGCGCTCCAGCCACTACGGTCTGGCCGCGATGTCCTCGCGCCGGACGGGCGCTTCTCGTTGCGCGTGCCGGGCGAGTGGGTGCGATACGACGACCCCTTCGCCGAGCTTGCCTTCCGAACTGTCGCTGAAGACCCTGCAATCGCGTTGAACGTCGTCCGCGAAGAACTCGCCGAGAACCCGCGTCCACAGGTCTACGCGGAGGACGCGCGTCGTCGCATCAGCAGTTCCTACAGCAACGTCGTCTCGTTGTCGCTCTCGCCGGTGAAAATCGGCGCGCTCGAAGCGTACCGCTGGGTCTACACCGCCACCGCCGGCGGCCAGGACCGATTGTTCTACCAACTCTTCGTCGTCGATGATGGGCAAGGCTTCGTCCTGACCGGAGTTGCCCCGATCGGCGCCGACTTCAACGTTACCCGTTCCCTGTTCGACTCGATCGCGGGAACGCTGACGTTCGCGCGGGGATGAGAGACGAGGAGAAGGGAGAAAGTGCTGAGGTGAAAGGAGTAGATCCAGTCGGCCCAGACTCACTCCTTTCTCCTCAGCACTTTCCCCCTTCTCCTCAATCCAGGTTCTCGATCTTCCTCGCCAGGTCCAGGTCGAGTTGGGTAACGCCGCCGGCCTCGTGGGTCGTCAGGTAGACGATCACGTTGCGCCAGCGGATGTCGATGTCGGGGTGGTGTCCGGCGGCCTCGGCCAGGTCGGCGATCGTGTTGACGAACGCGATCGCGTCCCGGAATCCGGCCCGGCGGAAGCGTTTGCGGATGCCGCCCTCCTCGCGTCGCCAGCCGTGGATGTCACCGAGCGCCCGGTCAACCTCGGCGTTGGAGAGCGGTTGAGCTGGCCCAGTTTGCTCCCTGTCAACTGGTGGTGTCGATTCGTTCAACGTGACTGCCTCCGTGTCGTGCGGCTTTCCGTGTACAACTGTGAGCGTGTCAACGCTTGCTCCCGCGCCGCCTGGCCGCGCGGGACACGATGATATGCTTCGGATCGCATGTCGGCGCTGTACGTACACATCGTTCGGCTGCTGCCGGATTGAACATCGAGGACGATGCCTGCTCGCCGTCGCCACATTTCAAGCGTTGACCGGGTTCGAGCGGCGCGTCGTGGCCAGGGGGCCCACGGCGCCCCGCGAATTATGCCCACCAGACGCGTTTCGCCGCGCTCTTTGGCGGCGCAAGGTCTGCGGCGGCGACGCGACCGCGGTCAGCGTGTTATGGGGTTCGCACGCATCGCGAGTGTCGCCGCGATCTTCGCCGCGACGCTCTTCGTCGGCGCCACGATTGCCGGAGCGAGCGCCGCGATCGCGGCCTGGAACTATTTCAGCGAGGACTTGCCCTCGATCGCCGAGTTCGAGGCGCGCCAGTTCGAGACGACGCGCATCTACGACCGGAACTGGAACCTGCTCTACGAGGTCAGCGACCCACAGACCGGCTGGCGGACGTACGTCCCGTTGCGGGATATCACGGCTGATGACAGCAACACCTTCATCGTTGAC
>JBBECJ010000294.1:0-2899 GCA_040881885.1 Thermomicrobiales bacterium
TCGGCTGAACGCCGATCCTATTGTCGGACGGACACATGGGTCCGTCCCTACGCATCGATTCGGCACGGTGGATAGGACGATCGTGTGACAGAACAGCCAGCACCCGACCAGTTCCAGCTCTACGACCTGCGCGTCACGGTCGAGGCGATTGAGGGGCGGTCGGTCTGCGGGATGCAGGTCGGCGACTACTTCGAGTTGACCGAGTCGAGCAGGCTGCGGATACCGGACGGCAAGCACTTCTGCCTGTATGCGTTGCAGTCGGTCATCCCGCTGCTGACGCCGAAGCAGCGCCAGCTCGACCCCAACGACTGGCTCGAACGAGACACGCTGGCCGCCTGCCCCGATCCCGAGGAGCGGCTGATCATGAAGATCGAGCGGATAGAGCGCCGGACATTGGCGACGGACGACCTGACGTGACCCGCCGCGAACTTTCGATCGCGTTTCAGTCGGACAAGCCTCCGGCTGACTACGCCGAATTGGCTGGAATCGTCGAGGACTACGGGTTCGACACGCTCTCGATCTATGGCGACCTGCTCTTTCAGCCGCCGATCGTCGCGCTGACGGTCGTGGCTGGGGCGACCAGCCGGATCAGGCTCGGGCCGGCGTCGCTGAACCCGTATACGCTCCACCCAGTCGAGATCGCCGGTCAAATCGCCGCGCTCGATCTGCTGTCGGGTGGCCGGGCGTATCTGGGACTGTCACGCGGCGCCTGGCTCGGCGACATCGGCCTGCCGCAGGAGCGGCCACTCTCTCGCTTGCGGGAGACCATCGACGTTGTCGAGCATCTGCTGGCCGGGCGGCAGGAACCGTACGAAGGGCAGCACTTCCGGCTGACGGAACATCATGCGCTCCGCTATCGTGTCGAACGCGAGCGCGTCCCGTTGTTGCTCGGCAGTTGGGGCAGACAGACGCTCGGGCTGGCCGGTGAGCGGGCCGGCGAAGTCAAGATCGGCGGCTCGGCCAACCCTGCCATCGTGCCGCTCGTCCGCGAGTGGGTCGCGCGCGGAGCCTCGAAGACTGGCCGCGATCCCGCTGACATTGGCGTCTGCCTCGGCGCCGTGACCGTCGTTGACGAGGACCGCGCCGTCGCCCGCGCGACGATCCGGCCGGAAATGGCGCTCTACCTGCCGGTCGTTGCCGGACTCGACCCAACCATCTCCGTCGATCCCGAGCTACTGGAGCGGATCGACGCGCTCGTGACCCGTGGCGAACTCACCCGGGCCGGCGACCTGATCCCGGACGATCTGCTCGACCGCTTCGCCTTCGCCGGCAACCGTGCCGATATCATCCGCCAAGCCGAAACACTCTTCGCAGCCGGTGTCACCCGAATCGAGTTCGGCACGCCCCACGGCGTCACACCCGCGCGCGGGCTGCGACTGCTCGGGGAGCGCGTGCTGCCGGCGTTGCGGTAACGAAACCCCTCCCCAACCCCTCCCCTGAAAAGGGAGGGGCTTTAGGTTTCAGGCGGCGAAAAGCCCCTCCCTTTTCAGGGGAGGGGTTGGGGAGGGGTTTCGTTACCCCGCCCACATCTGATTCATGAAGAAGAACGCTGTCATCGCCAGGCCGAGGCCGAAGGCGATCGTGATCGCGATCCGGATGGCTTCGGAGCGGATCTGGGCCAGCAGGATGTAAACCGGGAAGAGAACGAGCAGGTAGCGGTTCAGGCTCTGCGGGTTGCCGGAGAGGCCGAACAGCAGCGACGGCGCGATCACGAGCGCGCCGTAGCTGGGACGGACACGCAGCCAGAGGTAGACGCCGGCCGCCAGAAAGAGCGCGACGAGCGTCGTGTCGATCATGATCCAAGCGCCGGGGATCGGCGTGATCGTCGGTGGGTAGAACAGCAGCGCGTCGGAGGTGTCGCCGGTCAGTCGCTGGATGCCCATCAGGAAGACCGGGCTGAACGACTCGCGCACCCAGTTCTGCTGGGCGTTGAAGAACGTCCGATAGCTGCCGTACTCGATGTGCAGCCAGGCGAAGTAGGCCATCGCGCCCATCGGCGCGATGGTGATGCCGGCCAGCGAGTATGGACGCGGACGGGTCCAGGCGCGTTGTGAGAGCGCCTCGACGACCAGCGGCACGATTAGCACGACGCCGGCCAACTTGGTCGCGCTGCCAAACGCCGCGAAAAGTCCGGCCCGGACCCACTGGCCGTGCCGGGCGTGGTAGAGCGAGCCGGCGACGCTGAGCAGGAAGATCGCCTCGCTGTAGGCGGCTGAGAAGAAGAACGCGCTCGGGAAGAGCAACAGGAAGCCGATCGTCCGCCATGCGATCGTCTCATTGAAGTCACGCCGGACGAGCAGAAAAACGTAGATCGCTCCGAGAATCAGCGCGAAGAAGTTGAGGATGACACCTGCCTTGACGTCGCCGGGACCGGGCAGCAGGTCGTTCGCCCAACGCATCAGCAGCGCGTACATCGGGAAGAAGGCGATCGTCGATGGCTCGTCGGGCGTGTACGTGTAACCGTTGGCGGCGATCTGCTGGTACGAGGCGGTGTCCCAGCAGGCCGAGTAGTTCCACGGCTGCGGGACGAGCACGCCGCAGGTCATGTAGCCAACCTGATCGAGCGCGTACGAGTAGGCCAGGATCGCCAGCCGCCAGACGGCGACGATGCCGGCAATCCCGGCCAGAACCAGCGGCGAGACTCGTTCCGGCGTCCGCGACGGCTCGCCGCGTCCGACGAGCACAGTCAGCCGGCGGTCAAGCGTCGCCGCCACCGCGCGTAGCCGATCAGGCACTGTCGCGCCCTGTCACGATCCGGTTCCCCCTCCGGTCGCGTAGTCTAACCCGCCGGGTCGCGCCGACGCGCGGGCTGCGGTAGGATGCGCTTACCGTGTCGTCCTGAGCCGCAGCAAAAGACCTCCCCACCGCGAACGCACGAGCGGTTGAGACTGGAGAGGTC
>JBBECJ010000295.1:0-2890 GCA_040881885.1 Thermomicrobiales bacterium
CGCCGGGTTCTTCGCTGGTCCCGCCGGACTGTGAGGCGCAGATTTCTCTGCCTTCCTCTGTCTGCTCGCGCGGACCCTCCCGGCGCTCCTTTCGTCCTGTCCCGCGGCTTCTTCAGCCGACCGACCGTCCACTTCATTCACTGAGACAACGATAGGGCCAAACCGCACCGCCAGCGATAAAGCCGGAAACAACCTGCCTGTTACCTGCGACACACATGTGCCACGCCTGTCCCTCATGCGAGCGACAACCGTACCCAGAGGTTCGAGCCCATACGGGCGTGTCGCCCACGGCGGGAAGCAGCAATAATTGAATGAGAGTGACCAACGGAGATTGACTGATGCGATCGGAGCCGGTTGCCGGTGAACTCAGAGCCATGATGCGACAACGACACGTGTGTTCCGTCCCGCTCGGGCGGATTCTGCCTCAACTGCGGTCGATCGTTGCGCGACGATTCGGCGCCGGAACCGGCCACCGCGCACGCGCTCGCCACTGATCGAGACGATGAAGCGCCGCTCGACCCGAACGACCCGAACTACTGGTCGCTGCTCATGCTCGACATCGAAATCGTCGCCGTGCCGGTTGACGTTCCCACGCACGCGTGACTCGCCTTCTACGGCAAGCGCCTGGATCGTCAGCGTCGCTAACGCTACGGCTCATCACGCTGACGAAGGGCATGTGACGGGGGAGGGCACGCTGGCCCTCCCCTCTACGAGGCAGGCATCACGAGATACGTGTTACGACTCCGCCACGTAGCGCACGACGATGTAGACCTGGTCGATCAGCATCTGGTCGTCGGTAGCGTTATCGCGGATGACGAAGGTCAGGCCGGCGACCAGTTCCGGCGTGGTGATCCACTCGCTGACATCCCACTCGATGATCTTGTCACCGTCCAGGCCAGGCGAGATCCCCGGCTGGAGTGTTGCCAGCACGACTGGTTCGGTCAGCGTCCCGCCGCCGGCTTCCCAGACGATCGACCCCTCCGGCGTGCCGTACTCCTCGTGGTGCTCGACGACGACCATGACTGACTGGATCGTCGCGCCGGCCGGAACGCCGTCCGCGAAGCCCAGTGAGACCCACGACTCAGGCCGCACAAACAGCCAGGCGTCGTCGCTCTCCAGCAGCTCGCCGATCCGGGCCTCCGTCAGCGGGACGCCGTCGTAGCTGTCCCAGCCCTCGACTGGAGCAAGGACGATCTCCTGGGTCGGGCCGATCTGGACGGTCAGCTGGAACTCCTGCGCGTCGCTGCCGTTTTCGTCACTGACCTGGAGCGCCACGTCGTAGGCGCCGAGCGTGTCTGGGGTCCAGGTGAGCGTGCCGGTGACAGAGTCGATCGTCATGCCCTCCGGGCCGCTCAGGAGCTGCCAGAACTGCGTGCCTTCGCTGTAGGCGCCAGGCTGGTATACGTAGAGCTGGTCGATCACCGCTTCGGCCACCGGCAGTGTCGAGATCGCCGGTGGGCGCGGACCGCTCGAGAGCGGCCGGAAGCGGATCCCCTTCTGGCCGTCGTAATCCACCAGCGACGGATCGTTGTGAGAGAACTGCACGCCGGCGGTGCCGGCTGGGTTCTCGATGCCGATCGTGGCCGAATTGCCGTAGTTGAACGAGACCCACTCGATACCCTCTTCAGCGAACACGACATCCGGATACTGGAATATGATGTTGTTGGTTCCTTCTTCGAGCATCAGCGAGAACGTGGCCGGCCCGGTTTCCGGGAGGTGCGGCACGTCAGCCCAGGTGACGACGAGCCGCCGGTTGGGCGCTTCACCGTCGACGCGATAGTAGACACCGTCCCCCTTCTCTGGTTCGAGAAAGGACCAGAACGGCGCGGCGAAGCCGTTCGGCGCCGCTCTGTCTGGGATGGCGATGTTCGAGAAGATGTCAGCCGGCTCGTCGCCGAAGGTGATGTAGCCGTTGGGGCTGACCTGGACGATGGTGAATTCCTCGTCGTAGAAAGTAAAGATGAACGGGAGGTCCACCTGTCGGTAACCGTCCTTGTCGGTGACGCGCAGGTCGGTTCCGCCGTCGCGCGCGTTGGCCGAGTCGAATGGCACGTCCTCCATCGCATAGCCGCGCACGGCCAGGAACTTGTACCACTGGCTGGCGCCGCGCGGCGGGTCGCTGCTGTCATTCAGCGCGATCGTCGGCTCGTAGATGCCCGGCGTCGTCGGCACGCCGCTGATCTCGCCGGTGTCGGGGTTCAGGCTCAGCCCTGGCGGCAGCTCGCCCGCGACGATCGACCAGTGATACGGCTCGGTCCCGCCGCTCGCTTCGAGTTGCGCGAGGAATTCATTGCCGACGATCGCATGCTCGAGCAAGGCGGTCTCGATGATCGGATCGCCGATGTTCGCGGTGGTGAACAGCAGGCCCATCTCGCCGGCGTAGCGTCGGATCGCGTCCTCGTCGTGGGCGAACTGCACGCCGATCATACCGGTGGCCTGCTCGATGCCTATCGAAGCCGAGCGGCCGAAGTCGTAATCGCGCTTGCCGAACTCGACGTCGGTGTATTGGAACTCGATCCCGTTGCTGCCCTCATGCAGAATGACCTGGAACGTCGCGTCGCCGACCTCGGTGTAGTGCGGCAGGCCGATCCAGGAGACGACAAACGCGCGGTTGGGCGCTTCGCCGACGGCCCGGTACCAGATCTCGCCGCCAGCCTCCGGATTGAGATCGTCCAGGAACGGAGCGGCGAAACCGTTGGGGAATGCGCGATGCGGGATTCCCTGGTTGGCGAAGCCATCGGCCCGGCTGTCGCCGAACGTGACGAAGCCGTTGGCAGAGATCGTGATCGCGTCGTAGACATCCTCGTAGAACATGAACGGGAACGGAAGCGGCGCCAGTTCGCTGGCGTGGTCGTCGACGATGCCGGTCCGGACGCCGCCGTCAGTCGCG
>JBBECJ010000296.1:0-18688 GCA_040881885.1 Thermomicrobiales bacterium
GAGTATCGCTACCGGATCGTTGTCGACGACGTGCCGCCAGGCCTCGAACGGCGCTTTGTCTGGTGGCGACGGTCCGCGCTCGACGAATGCCGGGCAGCCGCCGCCGCGGCGCGCTTCGTCGGCGCCCACGCGTTCGGGACGTTCGCCGGTAGCGGCCGCAGCCAGTCACTTTGTGTTGAGCAGCTCGTCAGGAACATCAGCCTCTGCGAGTGGAACACGCGGGCCGGTTGCGGACGGCACGAGCTTCGTGTGGTCGCGAACGGATTCCTGCCTCAGATGGTCAGGAACATTGTCGGAGCGACTGTCCGAGTTGCGGCCGGAGAACATGAGCCGGCCTGGATTGATGACTTGATCGCAGCGAATGACCGGCGCGTGCTGGGTGAGGCGGCGCCATCGCAGGGTCTGGTACTCTGGCGGGTGCGCTACGAAGCCGATGACGATGAACGACGTGAGGCAGTGAACGCCCGGCCGTGGCCAGGCGAGGAATACGAGGAAGACTAATGCCAGCAATCAAGACCTACGTTCCAAAGGCTCCTGAGATTGAGCGTCGCTGGTACATCGTCGACGCCGAAGGGCTGACGCTTGGCCGGCTGGCGACGCAGGTGGCGAACGTGATTCGCGGCAAGCACAAGCCATCGTTTACGCCACACCTCGACGTGGGAGACTACGTCATCGTCGTCAACGCCGAGAAGGTGCACGTCACCGGCAACAAGCACGAGCAGAAGTTTTACTACCGCCACTCCGGCTATCCTGGCGGTTTCCGCTCGACCTCGCTGCGTGACCAATTGGACCGGCATCCGGAGCGCGTGATCGAGACGGCCGTCAAGGGCATGGTCCCGCACACCAACCTCGGCCGCACGCAGCTCGCGAAGCTGAAGGTGTTCGCCGGCCCGAACCACCCGCACGCGGCGCAACAGCCGACACCGATGGAGATTCGCGGCGCGACACGCGCCTAGCCTGATTCACTGAATCGCGTGACGCACGGCGACAGCGCCGGAGCACACGTTCAACCGGGAGATGGGGTATGAGCACTACAGCACCGCAGCGCTACTTTTACGGGACAGGCCGCCGGAAATCGGCAGTCGCCCGTGTCCGGCTGTTTCCTGGCAACGGGGAAATCACCGTCAACGGCAAGACCTCGCGCGAGTACTTCGGAGGCCGAGATCTGCATCAACTCGTCATCCAGCAGCCATTGCAGTTGACGAACACGATGGACCGCTTTCACATTGTCGCCAAGGTTGTTGGCGGCGGCTCCTCGGGCCAGGCCGGCGCCATCCGTCACGGTATCTCACGCGCCTTGTGCCGCATTGAAGCGGACGAGTTCCGCCCCGGGCTGAAGAAGGCCGGTTTGCTGACCCGCGACGCGCGCGTCAAGGAACGCAAGAAGGTCGGTCTCAAGCGAGCCCGCAAGGCGCCTCAGTACACCAAGCGCTAATTCGACTCAAGCCTCGTCACTCGCGAAGGGCGATGGCCACGGCCATCGCCCTTCGCGGAGCTGTCGGTTGACGGCCTTCGCGTCGGCCCCTGTGTCAGGACTGCCTGCGCCCGTACGCCTCCTCAAGGATCGCGTCCAGATCCTCGTTCGTGAAGAGGTATGTTTGCGCCTCCGACGACGAGCCGTGCGCGTGTTCCTGAACGACTTGTCCTTTGATCAGGAACCCCTCCAGGGTTTCGAGAATCGTCACGTCCCTAAAGTGGTTGCTGTCGATGTAGTTTCCCAGCGCGCGAAAGACATCTTCGTAGCGGAAGCGATATCGCCCGGACGCGTCCATCACTTGCCTTTTCACCTTCCCCGATTCCCGATGTCGTCCAGGTATCGCCCGCCATCTGGCGGCCTGGATCGCGTGCATGGCGGTCGACCGCGTCAATCAGGACAACCGCGGGGGCGGCCCGCTGTTTGCCGCGCACACGTCTGTCAGTCGCTGGAGCGTCCCGCGAAGATGCTGACAATCGCGTGCTCCACGGCCATTTCCGTCGCGGACGTGAGACTCAGCGTTTCGGACGGCGACGACCGTTGTTCCCTGCGAGCGACGGCGAAGAACGTGTCGCCGTCGAAGATCGTGTGCGCTGGGACGACGCAACGCGCCAGTCCATCATGGGCGGCGACGCAGCATCGTTCGAGCGTGTCGCGGTCAGTCGCGCCATCGATCAGGACGACGCCTATCGACGTGTTCTCCCCGACTCGCGCCTCGCCGGCATGGTCGATCGCCATCTCCCGGCCGTTTCGGCCGCTCCCCACGGGATCGATTGCCGCCGCCAACGCCGCGCCGGTCGCCGGATCGACAATGTCGCCGACCGCGTTCACGACCACTAGGGCCGTGACAGTAGTCGGCCCGGTTGTCACCGACGCGATACCAAGGCCGCCAGCGCGCGAGCCATCTCCGAGCTTAGCGACAGTCGCGCCGGCTCCGGCGCCGACACGACCTGCTTCGACGGCGCCGAGGGACGTGGCCACCGCCGCAGCGCGATATCCGTCGTCGGTCGAGGGCCAGACCGGCGCGCCATTCGCCAGATCGAAGATGACCGCGGCGGGCACGATCGGCACTGGAATCGCGCCGGTTGGAAAACCGCGCCCTCTCTCGAACAGAAATCGCACGACCCCGTCGGCCGCCGCCAGCCCGAAGGCGCTGCCACCCGTCAGCACGATCGCGTCGGCCCGCCCCACCAGGCGACCCGAAGCCAGCAGCGCAGTCTCTCGCGTCCCGGGCGCGCCGCCGCGGACATCGACCGTCGTCGGGACGAGCTCCTCGAACAAGATCACCGTGCAGCCGGTGCGGCCCACCGTGTCGGTCACATGGCCGATCCGAACCCAATCGAGCGGATCAGGCATCAACGCGCAATCCCGGTTTCGCGATGACGACGCGCCCATTGAAGTGCTCCGTCGCCTCGCGCTCGACGACTGCGTCGGGACGCTCGCTCCACAGATGGGTCACGACCAGCGTGTGCGCGCCGGCGGCCGCGGCCAGCCTGGCGGCGTCGTCCGGGGTCATGTGGCCGCGCTCGGCGGCCGGTCGCTCGTCTCCACTCTCGAGCGTCGCTTCGGCGATGACCACGCCAACGCCAACGCCGGCGACTAGCTCCATGAGCGGCTCGATTGCGCCAGTGTCACTCGAGTACAGCAGCGCGGCGCCTTCTGAGCCCTGGACGCGCATCGCGAAACACTCGATGTAATGTTGGGTTGCGGCAAATGACAGCCGCAGATCGCCCAATGTTAGGCCCAACTCCGGCTGATATTCGGCCATGTCGAACGCAGGTTCCCAGAACGACAGCTGAGGCTCTCCCTGCCCAGCGAATGCTCCACCCAACATCTCCATCCGGAGTAGACCGCCTGGTGGCAACCAGACCGGTATCCGGCGTCGAGAACCGGCCGGGCCGTAGATCAGGCCGTAGCGATACGGCACGAGATCCAGAATGTGGTCTGCGTGGCAGTGTGAGATGACAATTGCATCGACCGCCGTGTAATCGACGTGCTTGCGCAACTCCAGCAACGTGTTCGGACCGCAGTCCAGCAGAATGGTCGTCGTTCCATCCCCGACGATGTAGGCCGAGCACCCCTGGCCGGCGTTCGGCCAGGCGGCGGAACCTCCGAGAACCGTCAGCGTCAGCGCCATCACCCACCTGCTTTCGAGGCAAGCTCATCGATTTCAATCTCTTCGAGGTGGACGATGTCGTTCAGCAAGTGCGCAATCGGTCCAGCCGTCGCGAGTTCAAGATGGGTGACGCTGCAATTGTCGATCGAGTAGCGTCGCCAATCGTTGGGGTCGTCACCAAGAATCTGCGCGACGAGTGACGCGATGACCCCTCCATGCGCGACAACCACGAGCCGCTCGCCGGCGTGCGTCGTGACGATGCGATCGAGCGCCTCGCGCACCCGGCCGTGGAACTCGCGGCGCGATTCACCGCCAGGAAAGCGCGCGTCCAGGTCGCTCATGTCGGTGAACCGGAGCGCAACTTCGGGGAAGGTTTCGGACATCGTCGCCAGCGTCAGCCCCTCGGCCTGGCCGAAATGCATCTCGGCCAGATCGTCGTGCAGGTGAGGCGAGAGGCCGATACGCGAAGATATCGCCCTGGCGGTTGTCAACGCGCGCTGGAGTGGGCTCGAGTGCAGCGAATCCAGGCCCTCGAGCTCGCCGAAGCGGCTTGCGACGAGCTGTGCTTGTCGCAGGCCAATCGCGTTGAGTGGGACGTCCGTGGCGCCGTGGAACAGCCCGCCGACGTTTGAATCCGTCTGCCCGTGACGGACCATGAACATCTCAGTGTGCTTGACGGTCATGCTGCTCCTGTCTGTCGTCGAGAAATGTGCCAGCCGCCGGGCAACATTGTACGAGAACGCATGCCGCGCACCGAGGACGCCGCGCGACACAGGTCGCTCTCCCATGCCGAATAAATAGCATGTGCGCCGCGAACATCTCCTCGTCCGGAACGATCGACTCGATCAGTTCGTGCGCCCGCTCCGCTGACGTTCCTTGCGGAACCAGCCGGAGCCGCAAGGCGACACGGTGAACGTGCGTGTCGACCGGCATTGCCGGTCGGTCGAGGCTGAACAGCAGCACACACGACGCGGTCTTTGGTCCGACGCCATGCAGCGACATCAGCCATTCGCGCGCCTCGCCGACGGGCCGGTCCGCCAGAAACGACAGGTCAAAGCTACCTACCCAATCTCTGATGTCAACCAGCGCCTGGCGAATGCGCGGCGCTTTGACATCGGCAAGCCCTCCCCCGCGGATCGCGTCGGCGATCTGCGCGTCGGACGCCAGCGTGACAGCGTTCCAGTCCGGAAACGCGGAGCGCAACGACGCGAACGCTCGTTCGGTGTTCGCGTCGGAGGTGTGCTGGGACAGCATCGTCATGACGAGCTCATCGATAGGTGGTAGCACCTGCCCGCGATCAGGCTCGCCGTACTGCTGCCGCAGCCGCGTCAGGATCCAGTCGATTGCGCCCGGCTGCTCCGACGCGACTCGCTGCTGGTTCGCGCTCATGGCCGCGATTCTAGCAGCATCCTTGACGATCGCGAGTCGCGCCGCGTATCATTCTCTGTTAGCGCGCCGCAAGGAAGCGTACGTACGAAGGTAAGGGACGTTTTGCGATCTCGAAGCGCACCAACAACTTCAGAGAAGATTCAGGGCCTCCGGCTTCGTCGGAGGCTTTTTTCTTGTGCGCATGGCCTGGCAGGTGAGGAATGAGGAATGCCATCCTGATTCGCGGTGGACGAGTCATCGATCCGGCGAGCAATCTCGACCGCGTCCGTGATGTTCGAATTGCCAACGGACGAGTCGCTGAAATCGGAGAGTCACTCTACCCACACGAACGTGAACGACGTATCGACGGGCGGGAGCTGCTTGTCACGCCAGGCTGGATCGACGCGCACGTCCACCTGCGCGACCCCGGCTCGACCTATAAGGAGGACCTGGCATCCGGCGCCGAATCGGCGTTGGCCGGTGGGTTCACACGCTTGTGTTGCATGCCGAACACGACGCCGGCGCTCGACACTCCTGAGTCGATCGCTGACATCGTCGAACGCGGAAGCGCGACCGGCGTCCACATCCATCCGATCGGCGCCATCTCGACCGGCCGCCGGGGAACCGAGCTCGCGCCGCTGGTCGAGATGGCCGCCGAGGGCGCGATCGGTTTCTCCGATGACGGCGACAGCACGCGATCTCCCGATGTCATGCGGGCGGCGCTGGCGCTCTCCAGCAAGCTGAACCTGCCGATAATGGTCCACTGCGAAGACCCTGAGCTCGCGCGCGGCGGCTCGCTCCATCGTGGGTCCGTCTCGGAGGAGCTGGGAGATCCCGGCATCCCCGCCGAGGCAGAGGAGTCGTACATCGAACGCGACATCCAGCTTGCGCGCGAAACGGGCGGCTGGTTGCACATCCTGCATGTGTCCACCGCCAAAGGAGCGCGTCTCGTCGCGCGGGCCCGTCAGGACGGCGTTCGCGTCACGGCCGAGGTCATGCCGCATCACCTGGCATTGACCGACGAATGGGTGGCGGGCCGACGCCGCTTTGCCGGTGAGCACGAGCTGCTGGCGGATGTGGGGATCGACCCGAACGCCAAGGTGAACCCACCGCTGCGCCCCGAAGCTGACGCGCTGGCGCTGATCGAGGCGCTTCGGGCCGGCGTCTTCGACTTTATGGGAACCGACCACGCGCCGCACGCCGAGCGGGACAAGCCCGCCAAACTCGCCGATGCCGCCTTCGGAATGAGCGGATTGGAACTGGCGATTCCAACGATGGCGAGACTCGTGGCGCGCGGCGCGCTCGACTGGCCGCTCGTCGTCGGACTGTTCACCTCCCGCCCCGCGCGAGCGCTTGGACTTGAAGGCGGAACACTGGCGATTGGTGATCCGGCTGACCTCGTCGTCATCGACCCGAATCGATCCTGGACAGTGAGCGGGTCGACGCTCAGGACGCGAAGCAAGAACACGCCGCTACTCGGTTTGACCGTCCGGGGCCGGGCTGTCCTGACGTTGCTCGGCGGAGAGGCACGACACGATGAGCTTTCGTAATGGCAACGCGGCTGTCGTCCTCGAGGACGGGCGTATGTTCAACGGCGTCTCATTCGGCGCCGACCGCGACGCCGAGGGAGAAGTTGTCTTCACGACATCGATGACTGGCTATCAGGAGGTCGCGACCGATCCCTCGTTTCGCGGCCAGATCGTCTGCATGACCTATCCAATCATCGGCAACTATGGTGTGACGCACGACGACGAGCAATCGCGCCAGCCCTGGATCAGCGGCATGATCGTCCGCGACTACAACGATGTCCCTAGCAACTGGCGCTCTGAGCGTTCACTGGCTGCATACTTCCGCGCGCACGACATCCCGGCCATCAGCGGCGTCGACACCCGCGCGTTGACGCGCCATATTCGCACCATCGGCGCTATGCGCGGACTGCTGGTTGCGTCGGTTGATGGCAGGTCGCCCGAAGCCCTGCGGGAACGCGCTCGAAACGCGTGGTCCCCGTCTGACGCTAACGTCGTCGCGGACGTTTCGTCCGACGAACAACGCGTGGTCGGGTCCGGCGATTTGCATGTCGTCCTGCTTGACTGCGGCGTCAAGGAGAATATTCTCGAGTCGTTGCGTCGTCGCGGCGTGCACGTCACGGTCGTGCCGTTTGACACGCCGATTGAGGACATTCGCGCGCTGAAGCCGGATGGTGTCCTGACTTCGCCAGGTCCGGGCGATCCGGAGAACGCTGACCCAGCCATCGAGACTGTGCGGGCGGTCGTTGACGACGGGGTGCCGTACCTCGGCGTTTGCCTCGGCCATCAACTCCTCGCTCTCGCGATCGGCGCCTCAACCAGCAAGCTGAAGTTCGGTCACCGGGGCGGCAACCACCCGGTTATGGACCTCGAATCCGGTCGCGTCTACGTCACCGCCCAGAACCATGGCTATCAGGTTGACTCTGGAAGTGTCCCTACCGGCGATGGCTGGCGCGTGTCGCAGGTGAACTTGAACGACGGATCTGTTGAGGGACTGGCGCACGCCGAATTGCCGATCTTCAGCGTCCAATACCACCCGGAAGGATCTCCCGGGCCGCAGGATAATCAATACGTGTTCGACCGCTTCCTCGACTTGCTCAGGGATCGGAAGCGCCGGGGAGAAGGGGAGCGGGTATGAGCGATCGCATCCAGCGCGTGCTCGTGATCGGCTCCGGGCCGATCGTGATTGGCCAGGCCGCCGAGTTTGACTACGCCGGGACCCAGGCCTGCCGGGCACTGCGCGAGGAGGGGATCGAGACGATCCTCGTCAACTCGAACCCTGCCACGATCATGACCGACGAGGATGTCGCCGACGTTGTCTACGTCGAGCCGCTGATTCCCGAGGTGCTGCGCCGCATTATCTTGCGCGAAAAACCAGATGGGCTGCTGCCGACACTTGGCGGCCAGACGGCGCTCAATCTGGCTGTTCAGTTATCCGAAATGGGCATTCTCGATCAATACAACGTGAAGTTGCTCGGGACGCCGCTCGACGCGATCCGCAAAGCGGAGGATCGCGAACTGTTCAAGAACCTGCTCGGCGAAATCGATGAGCCGGTCGTTGAGAGCGCAATCATCAACAGCTTGGGCGACGCGCGTGACTTCGTTGAAACGTCGCCGTTGCCGCTCATCGTCCGTCCGGCCTACACGCTCGGCGGAACCGGCGGCGGCGTCGCCCGCACGCTCCAGGAACTGGACGATATTGTCTCGGGTGGACTGGCCGCGAGCCCGATTCATCAGGTGCTGCTGGAGCGTTCGCTACTTGGCTGGAAGGAAATCGAGTACGAGGTTATCCGCGACGGGGCCGACAACGTCATCACTGTCTGCAACATGGAGAACCTTGACCCGATGGGCGTCCACACCGGTGACTCGATCGTCGTCGCGCCGAGCCAGACGCTCTCCGACCGCGAGTATCAGATGCTGCGCTCGTCGGCGATCAAAATCATACGCGCGCTCGGCATCGAGGGCGGCTGCAACGTCCAGTACGCGCTCGACCCCGATTCGTTCCAGTACTACGTGATCGAAGTCAACCCGCGCGTCAGCCGCTCGTCGGCGCTGGCCTCGAAGGCGACCGGTTACCCAATCGCGCGTGTCGCCGCCAAGATCGCGATTGGCAAGCGGCTGGACGAGATTCGTAACTCCGTCACCGAGCAGACAACCGCCGCCTTCGAGCCTGCGCTCGACTATTGCGTCGTGAAACTGCCGCGCTGGCCGTTCGACAAGTTCCGCCGCGCCGACCGCACACTTGGGACGCAGATGAAGGCGACTGGCGAGGTGATGGCGATCGACCGCTCGTTCGCCGCCGCGCTCCAGAAGGCGGTCCGCTCGCTGGAGACCGATGCCCCCGATCTGCTCTGGGAGAATCCAGCCTGGTCGGATCCTGAACGGCTGGCGCTGGATGTCCGCGTCGCCAGTGACGAACGGCTCTGGGCACTGGCGGCCAGCCTGCGGCGCGGCGCGAACGAATGCGATGTTTCGCGCCAGAGCGGCGTTGACCGCTGGTTCATCCGCGAACTGGAACAGATCGTCGCGATGGAGCGCCGTATCTCCGAGAATGAGGTGGATGACGCGCTGCTCTGGCAGTCAAAGCGGCTCGGCTTCTCGGACGCGCAGATCGCGAAGCTCACCGGGCGGGAGGAGAGCGACGTGCGCGAACAGCGTTACCGGGCCGGAATCACGCCCGTTTACAAGATGGTCGATACGTGTGCCGCCGAGTTCGAGGCTGCCACGCCCTACTACTACAGCACCTACGAGGAAGAGAACGAAGCTGAGCCGTTGCCCGGACCGAAAGCGGTTGTCATCGGCTCTGGCCCGATCCGAATCGGCCAGGGGATCGAATTCGACTATTGCAGCGTGCAGGCCGCCCACGCGCTCGACGCGGCCGGGACGCGCAGCATCATGATCAACTCCAACCCTGAAACCGTCTCGACCGACTTCGATACCTCGGACCGCCTCTACTTCGAGTCGCTCGACGCCGAATCGGTTGGCGAGATTTTGCGGCACGAAGGTGGCGGGGTTGACGACCAGGTGCCGGTCATTCTCCAGTTTGGAGGTCAGACGGCGATCAATCTCGCTAGCCCGTTGAGCCGACGCGGCGTGCCGGTGCTTGGCTCCAGCGTCGACACGATTGACCTGGCCGAGGACCGCGAGCGCTTCGAAGCGTTCCTGACCCGGATCGGCATCCCGCAGCCACCCGGCACGGCTGTCACGACGCTCGAGGCGGCCCTCGAGGCCGCCGACAAGCTCGGCTATCCGATTCTCGTACGCCCATCCTACGTCCTCGGAGGACGAGCGATGGAAGTTGTCCACTCGGCCGACTTCCTGGCGCGCTATCTGGCGTCGAGCGTCGATTTCCGCCGCGGATTCCCGATCCTGATAGACCAGTATCTGGAAGGCAAGGAGGTTGAGGTTGACGCGATCAGCGACGGCGTCGATGTCTTGATCCCCGGCATCATGGAGCATATCGAGCGCGCCGGAGTCCACTCCGGGGATTCGTACGCGGTCTATCCGGGCCTCAACCTGTTTCCAACCGAAGTCCAGCGAATCGTCGAATACACGACCCGAATCGCGCTGGAAATGAAGGTGATTGGCCTCGTCAACATTCAGTATGTGATCCACTCCGGGCGGCTGTATGTGCTCGAGGTCAACCCGCGCGGGAGCAGGACGGTCCCGTTTCTATCCAAGGCGACCGGCGTGCCGATCATCGAGATCGCGACCCATGCGATGCTTGGGAAATCGCTGCGCGAGCAGGGCTACAGCGGCGGCCTGGCCGCGCGCCAACCGCTCGTGGCCGTCAAGGCTCCTGTCTTCTCAATGGCCAAACTGCGTGGCGTCGAACCTAACCTCGGGCCTGAGATGAAATCGACCGGCGAAGCGATGGGGATCGATCGCGAGTTCCCGTCGGCCTTCTACAAAGCGTTGCTGGCCTCCGGGTTGTCGCTCAACGCTCGCTCGTCGATCATGGTCAGTTTGGCCGACCGCGACAAGCCGGACTCGTTGCCGATGATTGAGCAGCTGATCCGAATGGGTTGCCGCGTCTATGCGACTGAAGGCACGGCCCAGATGATCGAGCGAGCCGGTATGCCGGTCCAGATGGTGACGAAACGGATCGGCCAGGGATCGCCTGACATGCTGGATGTCATCCTCGACGGCATCGTGCACGGCGTCATCAACACGCCCGGCCCCGCCGAGAAGGAAGTGCTTGACGGGTTCCAGATCCGCCGCGCGGCCGTCGAGAAGGGCATTCCGTGCATCACGTCGATCGACACCGCCAGAGCCGTCGTCGAGGCGATGCGCCAGTCGGCGGGCGCCTACACGGTCCAGCCGCTTCCGCTATATCGGAGTAAAGTGTCAGTCTCGTACTGACGAGGCGGCCGGCGAGCCGAGGAGCCAGGGCTACGTAGCGGGAGGGAACAGTGCCACGCTGGCTGTACGGATTCCTCATCTTTGGAGCCGGCGCGTTGATCGCCGATCTGGCCGGCGCTCCCGAGTTGATGGTGTTTATCCTGGCGGCGCTGGGCATCATCCCGGTTTCGGGGCTGATTGGCCGCGCGACCGAGGATCTCGCGCACCGCGTCGGACCGAAGTTCGGCGGTCTGCTGAACGCGACCTTTGGCAACGCAGCCGAAATGATTATCGGGATCGTCGCGATCAATGCCGGTCTGCTCGATCTCGTGAAAGCGTCAGTCACCGGCTCGATCATCGGAAATCTCCTGCTCGTGCTCGGGATGGGGTTCCTGTGGGGCGGACTGCGGCACGGGACGTTGAAGTTCGATCGCGAGGAAGCTGGCCGCAACTCGGTCATGATGATCCTGGCGCTGGGCGGACTCGTCCTGCCGGCGGCATTCGCGATCGCCGACCCGGACACGGGCGACATCGGGAACGTCAGCGTCGCCGTCTCAATCGTTCTGATTGTGCTGTACGTCGCATACATTGGCTACTCGTTCACCTCGCAGGGAAGCAAGCAACTTCAAAATGAGCTTGAGCCGCCATCGGAGCATCCAGCGAACATCTGGTCAACCAGGCTCGCGCTCGCGGTCCTGATTGGCGCGACGCTCGCGACGGTCGTGCTGGCCGAGTTGCTGGTCGGGACGATTGAACACGTCAGCGAGGACTTCCATCTCAACGAGTTCGTCGTCGGAATCATTCTGATTCCGATCATCGGTAATGTCGCCGAACACTTCAGCGCGGTGCTCTTCGCCGCTCGCAACAAGCCGGACATCGCCCAGGCGATCGCTGCTGGATCATCGACACAGGTCGCGTTGCTGGTTGGGCCGGCCTTCGTGCTGATCAGCTACGCCCTCGGCAACCCGATGAACCTCGTCTTCACGCCGCTCGAGATTGTCGTCGTCGGCCTCTCAGCGTTCGTGTTCGCCTTCATCAGCCTGGACGGGGAATCGAACTGGCTCGAGGCCGTTGAGCTTCTCGGTCTGTATGTCATGGCGGCGCTCGTGTTCTTCTTCTTACCGGTATGAGGGGGTCTGTGTGGGGAAGAATCCGTTCCTGCGGCAACTCGAAGACATCGGCGCGTTGAAGCGCGGGCACTTTCTGCTCGCGTCTGGCAGGCATTCGGCGCAGTATGTCGAAAAGTTCGATCTGCTCAGGCAGCCACGCGCGACTGAGTCAGCCTGTCGCGAGCTGATCACGCTGCTCGGCGATTTGAGCGACGTGGAACTCGTCGTCGGGCCGACCACCGGCGGCATCCTGCTCGCGTTTGAGATTGCCCGCCAGCTCGGCCTGCCGGCAGCCTACGCGGAACGTGCCAGCGACGGAGCTAGTGAGCGAGTGTTCAAGCGTGGGACGGTGATCGAGCGAGGGACGAATGTCCTTGTCGTTGACGACATCCTGACAACCGGCGGCTCCGTCCGCGAGACAATTGCTGCGCTTGACGCGGTCGGGGCCGTTGTTCGTGCAATTGGGCTGCTCGTCGATCGGTCGGGCGGTTCAGTGTCGTTTGGCGCGCCGCTCGTTAGCCTCGCCGACCTCGATATCGAGACGTTCGCGCCTGAGGACTGTCCAATTTGCCGCGACGGCGTCCCGGTGACAAAGCCGGGTTCGACTGCGACGCCACTCGCGTAGGGCGTGATACCCCGCCGACATCGATAGTCGCTACCGAAAGCCTAATCTACTCGGTCCGCGATGTCATGGCTCTCACGCAGCTTGCGCAGCTGATCGTGGAGGCCGGCGAGTTCATCGAGCCGTCGTTCGAGCTGGTCAAGCGCGTCGTCGCGGCGCGCGTCGACGTACTCATCGCGTATTTCGAGGATCATCTGGGCCAGGCGACCGATCGTCCGCACGAGATGGATCGGGTCGTCGTCTCCGGTTGGGCGTTGATAGGTGGACATCGGTTCGCTCCTCCCAGGTGGCTCCTCAGTCAGCCGGCGCCTCGCGACCGATTCTACGCAGGAATTCGGCCTCGTCGATGATCGTTATTCCGTATTCGCGCGCCTTGTCGGCCTTGCTGCCGGCATCTTCGCCGACGATGACGACGCTTGTCTTGCGCGACACCGACGATGTGACGTTCGCGCCGGCGCGCTTCAGCAACGCCTCGGCGTCGCCACGCTGCATCGTCGCCAGTCTTCCCGTCAGAACGACCGACTTGTCCCGCCACTCAGGCAACGCTTCGCTCGGCTCTCGACTGCCATCCTGTTCGGTGCGGACGCCAAGCGCCTTGAGCTCCTCGACCAGCTTGTGGTTGCGTTCCTCCGCGAACCAGTCCACAATCGACTGTGCGACGACCGGGCCAACTCCGGCTACCGCCGCGATTTCCTCCAACGACGCCGCGGCGATTGTGTCGAGCGACCGAAAACGATCGGCCAGCAACCCCGCGTTGCGCTCGCCGACGTGGCGGATCCCCAGCGCGAAGATGACGCGGTCCAGCGGACGTTGCTTGCTGGCCTCAATCGATCGTTGCAGGCGCTCGACGCTCTTTTCGCCCATGCCTTCCAGTTCGAGGATGGCGTCCCAATTCAGGCGGTAAACGTCGGCCAGCGATCGTATAAGGTCCATGTCAACGAACCGCGCGGCCAGCTTCGCACCAAGGCCATCGATGTCCATCGCGCCGCGCGAGACGAAGTGCGAGACCTGCTCGCGCAACTGTGCCGGGCAACTGGAGTTGACGCAGTACGACATCGCTTCGCCCGCGACGCGCTCGATCGTCGAGCCGCAAACGGGGCAGCGGTCAGGCCAGGCAAACTCCTGCTCGTCACCGGAGCGCGCCTCGGTGACGACGCGAACGATCTTCGGAATCACGTCTCCGGCTCGTTCGACAACGACCGTGTCGCCAATACGGATGTCCAGCCGGCGAATCTCGTCTTCGTTGTGCAGCGTTGACCGGCTGACTGTCACCCCACCGATCTGGACCGGAGTCAGCAATGCCAGCGGATTCAGGCTGCCGGTACGCCCAACGTTGATCGTGATTCCTTCGAGCCTGGTGGTCGCCTGCATAGCCGGGAACTTGTAGGCCGTCGCCCAACGCGGTTCGCGGGCGACGCTGCCAATCTCGTCGTACAGACGCGTGTCTTCGACCTTGATCACGACGCCGTCGATATCAAAATCGAGCGTCGCGCGCCGCTCATACCAGGCTTCGCAGGCAGCCCAGATCTCGTCGGCGGTCGTGGCGGTCGCGAAATCCGGGCTGGTTGGGAAGCCTAGCTTCGCCAGCAGTCCCAGCATCTCGGATTGCTTGTGCGGCAGGCTGTCTCCACGAGTCGCGGCGGCGTAGGCGAAAAAGCGTAGCGGCCGGCTCGCGGTCATCTTCGCGTCGATCTGCCGAAGCGCTCCGGACGCTGAGTTGCGCGGGTTGGCGAAGGCCTCCTCTCCGCGCTCCAACCGCGCCTCGTTCATCCTCACGAACTCGCTGCGGCGCATGTAGACCTCGCCGCGCACCTCGAAATCATCAGGAGCGCGATCCGGGTGCGCCAATCGATTCGGGATGTCCCGAATCGTGCGCATGTTAGCCGTGACATCCTCGCCGACCAGGCCATTGCCGCGTGTAGCGCCGCGGTTGAACGTGCCGTTGCGATAGCGCAGGCTGCTCGCGACGCCGTCGATCTTCGGCTCGATCGTGAACGTGAGTTCATCGCGCCCCGCGAATCGATGCACGCGTTTGAGCCACTCCTCGAGCCCTTCGCGGGAGAAGACGTTGGAGAGCGATTGCATCGGCACGTCGTGGGCAACTTGAGCGAAGCCCCCCGACGGTATTATTCCAACCATTTGGGTTGGCGAATCCGGCGACTGGAACTGCGGGAATTGCTCCTCAAGCTGCTTCAACTCGTGGAAGCGGGCGTCCCACTCAGCGTCGGAAACCGTCGGTTGCTGAAGGATGTAGTATTCGTGGTTGAACTGCCGAATGAGCGCGCGCAATTCTTCGACGCGCGCCTTAGCCGCGGAATCGTCCATGCGCTCGAGTCACTCTCCAGGTCGTCGCCGGCCGCCGAATGACGGCCCCGCCGCGAATCGGTGCATACGACCGCGCGAGTATAGCACAGGTTGTCCGTACACTTGTTCGACTCGTATACTCCCAATACCGTGACTGGCAGGCACGTCGTGGCTGGGGGATCGAGACAGTGCAGCAGGCGAGCGCGACGCAGCAGGATGGGGCGGGCTATCCCGGTCTCGTCGAACGCGCCCTGGCCTGCATCGATGAGCATCACGGCACGCTCGACGAGAATGTGTTGATCGGATACGTCTTCGGCGGCGCGTCGTCGCCGGCGCTCTGGCGGCCGCTGTTGAGATCTGTTCTCAAGGATCTGCCTGGGTTGATTCTACGATCGGACGGAGTCTGGACAACGCGGGTCCGGACCAATGAGGTTGAGTTTCCGGCGGAGTTCGTCGTCATCGATGTTGAAACAACAGGGTTGAAGCCGACGCAGCAGCGCATGATCGAGGTCGCGTTGATCCGGGTTTCGCCGCACGGAGCGCCGATCCGCTGGTCGTCGCTGATCAACCCAGGTCGGCCAGTCCCGGCCTACATATCCCAGAAGGTCGGCATCAGCGACGCGATGGTCGCCGACGCCCCGGATTTCCGCTCTGTCGCGCCGACGATCATCGAGATCATCGAGGACCTGCCCGTCGTCGGCCATAACGTCGCGTTCGATCTGTCATTCATCAACGCCGAGGTGATGCGCTGCGGACTCCCCAGGCTCGTCAACACACCAGTCGACACATTGGCCCTGACGAGCCAACTCGTCTCCGAGGCGCGCCGGCTCAACCTGGCGGATGTGGCCGGTGTGCTCGGCATCGACATCGGAACGTCGCACCGCGCCATGCCGGATGCTGAGACGACCCTCGAGGTGTTCCGCCTGCTGCTGATGCGCGCTCGCGAAAATGGTTTGTCAACGCTTGACGACCTGCTACGCGCTTCCGCCTGCGCGCGGCCGTCGTCTCGCGTCCGCAAGCCGGTCGGACGAGCCAGCTCGATCCTCGATCGTGACCTGCTCTCGTCGATCCCGCACGCGCCGGGTGTATACATCTTCCGCGATTCCGACGACAGCGTCCTCTACGTTGGCAAGGCCAAAGACCTGCGCAAACGCGTCGCCTCATACTATTCGCAGCCGCTCGGCTACACGCGTAAAATGGATGGGCTGCTGGAGACGCTGGACAGAATCCAGGTCGAAGTTGTCGGCAGCGAGCTGGAAGCGCTGATCCTCGAATCGCAACTGATCCGCCGCTACCGCCCGCGCTACAACACCGTCCAGCGTAACGCCGAGCAGTACGTCTACGTCAAGGTTGATATCTCGAACCCGTGGCCGAGGGTCACCACCTGTCGCGACCGGGCAGACGACGGCGGACTTTATTTCGGCCCGTTCAAGTCCAGCTCGCGCGCTCGTGACGCCGTCGAGTTGGTGAACGATGTCCTGCCACTCCGCACCTGCCGCCGCTCGTTCGCCGACAAGCGTTCGTACGGTTCGCCCTGCCTCGAGCTGGAACTGCACCGTTGCCTCGGGCCGTGCGTGGGCCGCGCCGATCCCGAGATCTATCGCGGGCTTGTCCGTGACGTCGTCAGCTTCTTCGAGGGCGGCACGACGCGCATGATCGCCCACTTGCATTCGAAGCTGCACGACACCGTCTCAACGCTTGACTTTGAACGTGCTGCCCGCCTGCGTGACCGAATCAAGCAGGTCGAACGATTGGCCCACGAACAGCACATTCTTGACGGCGCGGGCCGGCATCAGCACGCGTTGTTGGTGCTGCCAAGTCCCGAATCCGGTCAACGAGAAGTCTGGTATCTGTTACGCGGGCGCCGCTGGGCGCAATTAACGGTTGCGGGTGACGAGCGGCCAGACGCGTTGGCGGCGCGGCTCGCTCCGATCGCTGAGCGAGCCAGAGGTGGCTGCCACGCCTTCGTTCCCGATCACCACGCGGTCGACGAACTGTCGATTCTCTCGCGCTGGATGCGGCGGACGCCGGAGCACCCCGCGCTTATCTCGCTGGACGGCGAACGTGACCTGGCCGACGCGGCGCGCGAGGCGCTTGCGGTGGACCTTACGACGCCATTCGGTGACGTAGTCTCGGACGCCGAGGATGATGATTCGAATGACGCGCCCGACGGCGCGCGCGACACGTTAGGGAGTGACGTTGGAGTCTGACGACAGGATCAGTGTGCTGGAAGAGGTCGCGACGTTGGTGCGCGCTTGCGGGCGTTGCGAACTGTGTCGCGGTCGCACCAACGCCGTCCCAGGGCATGGCAACATGGACGCCGAGATCATGTTCATCGGCGAGGCTCCCGGTCAACACGAGGATCGTCAGGGGCTCCCGTTCGTGGGCGCGTCGGGACAGTTTCTGAATCAGCTCCTCGCGTCGATCGAGCTGACGCGCGAGGATGTCTTCATCACCAATGTCGTCAAATGTCGCCCGCCCGGCAACCGCGACCCCCTTCCCGACGAGATCGCGGCCTGTGGCTCGTACCTTGACACCCAGATCGACGCGATCAATCCGCTGATGATCGTGACGCTGGGCCGGTTCTCGATGTCAAAGTGGTTTCCGAACGAGCGAATCTCGCGCATCCACGGCCAGGCGCGCACGATCGACCGGCGCGTCGTCGTCCCGATGTATCACCCCGCCGCCGCGCTCCACCAGGCGTCGCTGCGCTCGACGATCGAAGCTGACTTCGAACGGCTGCCTCGTATCCTCGCCCAGGCCCGCGAACAACTGGCGCCGGCCGAGGACGAGCCGAACCCAGCCTCCCAGATGAGATTGTTCTAACGCGGATTGACCTCGGCACAGCTCGATTGTGATCGAGGTCGATGCAGGGGTCGCTACAGGATCGGCCCCATACGCATCAAGGCAGTCGTGTCGATGTGACAGAGAGACACTCCAACAGGCATCGTTCGGGTGTTGCGATCCGTTCGACTCGGAGGAGTGTCTCATGCGAAGTCTAGCGGGATTGTCCACCAGTGTGCGGACGCTGTTGACGACGACGGCGCCGCGACTGGCCCGTGTCCATGGCGGCCTCAAGCGCCGCAGTCGGTTAGGGGGTGACACGCTGGTCCAGACGCTGGTGCTGGGCTGGCAGAGTAACCCGCGCGCCAGCCTGCGCCAGTTGTGCCAGATGGCGGCGGTGCGCGGGGTGGCGATTACGCCACAAGGCCTCGAGCAACGCTTCACCCCCAGCCTCGCCCGCAGCATGCAGGCCGTCCTGGCCGAGGCGACCCAGACGCTGGTGGCGGCACATGAGCCGGTGGCGATTTCGCTCGTGCGTCGCTTCAGCGGTGTCTACCTGGTGAATACGACAACGATCAGCCTGCCGGCCGAGTTGGCCAGGATCTGGCCGGGGTGTGGCGGTCAGGCAGGGCAGGGCGAGGCTGCCGTCAAAGTGGCAGTCGGCTATGAGGTGGGGAGCGGCACGCTGACCGGTCTGGACCTTCAGGCTGGACGTGCCCACGACCGGACGAGTCCGCTGGCGGATGTCACCTAATCCAGTCGACAGTCTGGTGCTCCGCGATCTGGGGTTCTTCCGCCTGGCCGATCTGGCGGCCTTCACGGCGGCCTGGGTGGGCTTTCTGACCCGCCTGCAAGCCGGGACGATCCTCAGGACAGACGATGCGACGCGTCACGAAACCGGCGCGCGGCTGGCCACCCACCTCGCTCGCCAGCAGGCCGCCTAGCGCGCCGATGGGCTGCGGGTGCCGGTCGAGGTCGATCTGTCCGTCGCCCTGGGCGCCTCCGAGCGCGTGCCCGCACGGCTGCTGGCCGAGCGGGCGCCCC
>JBBECJ010000297.1:0-2874 GCA_040881885.1 Thermomicrobiales bacterium
GGCCAACTTGACACCCAAACCCGTTTAGAGACCCGCCCTGTCACCCAACCAACCAACTTGACTGGCGAGGCGCAGATCGATGACAACCGCTCGGATCACAATCTCACGCGATGGCGACGGCCCGATCAGCTTCAAGCCTGACGCCGTCGAAGTCAGCGCGCCAATCGAATCCGGTGGTCACTTCCGATTGACATCGCCCGACGGCTGGAACGCGTCCGCCAACGGACCCGGCAGATGGCGCGTCCAGCCAATCGCGCCGAACCTCGACCGGAACGCTCGGTTCGCTGTCCAGTCGGTGTCGGATGGAACGGTTATCCAATCGGGCGCGATCCAGATCGACCTCGACCTGCGCTCGTCGTTCGATCCGGCCGGCTGCGCGTTGCCGCTGCGTAACCGCGCCAGCGAACTCGGCGAGATTCACCCGCGCCGCGACATCTTCGAGCGGACCATAAGTGGCTTGCCGATGCCGTTGAAGCGGGCGCTGTTCCAGGGGCTGTACTCCGACATCGTCTTCCTGCGTCGCGCGGGCAGCCATCGCGGCGGAATGTGCAGCGGGATGGCGCGCTGGGCGATCGCGCGCGGGCTGGGGCAGGAGCCCGACCCGCCATCGACCGAGGCGGCTGTCGAGCGGATCCAGCTCTACCACGGCCGCCAGTTGCGCGACCGAGCGCTGTTGAGCGCCGTGCCGTGGTTTCTGCGCGCCTCGCCGAAGGCGGCCTACCGGGCCGTCCGGCGCGACCTGCTGCGCGACGGCATCACTGACCGGGCGCTCGATGTCGCCATCCCGAAGCCCTGGCGGCTGGACCTGGTCCAGGCGCTGGTCGCCGAGGGGCATACGGTCGTCCCGTACCGGCTGCGCCAGGCTGGGGCGGAGCGGGGCGCTCTGGAAGTCTACGACCCCAACCACCCAGCCGCGATTGGCAGCGACGCGCCGCGGACGATCCACTTCGATCTGGCGCGCAACCGCTATGCGTACGGCACGCTCGTCGCGCCCGAGCAGACCAACGTCGGCATGATCGCCGTCCGCCAGCGCGCCTACGCGCAACCCGGCACGGCCTTCATCGCGACGCTTGGCTCGCTGCTCTTCGCGCCGCGGCGAGGGGTGCGGGCGCTGTTCGGAATCGACGAAAAAACCCGGACGTGATGTCCGGGCTTTTCAGCGTGTTGTGGGTTGCCTACGACAGGTGCGGCTCGAGCTTTTCGAGGATCCTCGGCTTCGGGTAGGCGCCGACGATCTTCTCGACCGGCTGGCCATCCTTGTAGAGCACCATCGTCGGGATTGACTGGATGCCGAGCTGGCTCGCCATCTGCTGATTCTCGTCGATGTTCACCTTGACGATCTTGAGCTTGCCGTTCTTCTCGGCCGCGATCTCATCGAGGATTGGCGAGACGACGCGGCACGGGCCACACCAGGCGGCCCAGAAGTCGACCAGGACGGGAGTGTCGGAGTTGACGACTTCATCGGCAAAGGTCGCGTCGCTGACGTTAACGGCTTTCGACATGCGGATTTCCTCCTAAAACGCCGGCGCGGATCGCGCGCCTCTCACCATACTATAACGTACCCCTGACAGTGGCATTCCCGCAACTGTCCTGACGCTTGCCTCGGCTCTGCTATACTCGGCGGTCATGACTGAGCCGCGCATCGGTTTCGACGCATTGTTCCTCGAACAGCCAATGACTGGCGTCGGCCAGTACGCTCTCAATCTCTGGCGACAGCTTCGCGACCAGCAGCAGGAAGTCCTGCCGCAACTGCTGCTGCCCGCCGACGCTCCCGCCCACGCGCGGGCCGAGTCGCGCGACGGCGCGACAGCCAGCGCCGCCCCGCCGCCGAAGTTGCCGGGAGGCAGGGCGCGCAAGATGTGGTGGGAGCAGACCGGCGTCGTCCTCGCAACGCGCCGGGCGAGTGTCGACCTGGTCCACATTCCGCACTTTTCGGCGCCGCTCTACCAGGCCGTTCCGCATGTCGTCACCGTCCACGATGTCATCCCGCTGGCGCTGCCCGGCTACGGCGGCACAATCAAGATGCGTGCCTACCTGCGGCTCGTCGCGCGGACCGTCCGGAGGGCGCCGCTGATCCTGACCGATTCCGAGCACGCCCGGCGCGACATCACCCGCCATCTCGGCATTCCTCCGGAACGCATCCGCGTCACGCCGCTGGCAGCCGGCGAACATCTCTGCCCGGCCGCGACGGAGGCCGACCGCGCGTCGGTCGACGCCACGCGCGCCAGGCACGGACTACATATCCCATTTGTTCTGTATGTCGGCGGCCTGGACATCCGCAAGCGGCTGCCGCAGCTTATCCGTGGATTCGCGGCGGCGCTCCCGTTGTTGCCGGAGACGTATGACCTCGTCATTCCGGGCCGCGCCCACACCGACAACCCGGTCATCTACCCGCCGCTCGAACCGCTCATCCGCGAGCTCGGCATCGCCGACCGGGTCCGTCTGATCGGCTTCGTCAGTGAGGAGGACAAGCGCGATCTCTACCGCGCCGCCAGCGTTTTCGTGTTCGCTTCGGAGTACGAGGGTTTCGGCCTCAACCCGCTTGAGGCGATGGCCTGTGGCGCACCGGTCATCTGCTCCAACCGTTCCAGCCTGCTGGAAGTCGTCGGCGACGCCGGACTTTTGATCGACCCCGAGCCGGACGCGATCGCCCGTGCTCTCGTCCACGTCCTGACCGACGACGCCCTGCGCGCCGACCTGGCCCGCCGCGGCCTGCGCCGCGCCGCGACGTTCTCCTGGAACCGTACGATGCGGCTCACGCTCAGCGCGTATCATGACGTGCTGGACGGGAAGCTGAAGTGACACGCGAAAACCTCGTAGGGGCCGCGTCCTGTACCGGCCCATGCCGTGAGGCATCCGGTTTGACACAGGCAT
>JBBECJ010000298.1:0-2865 GCA_040881885.1 Thermomicrobiales bacterium
CGACAACGACATCGCCCGTGGCGATCGCCAGCAGCAGATGCTGGTCGCGCTGCGCGAGCAGGCCGTTGACCTCGGCCTGATCACCGAAGCCGAAGAACTGATCCGCCAGATGGGCAGCATGGTGAAGACCGACTTCAACTTCAACCAGCTCCTGGCGCTCGCAAACCTCGGTCGCAGCGTTGATCCGAACGGCATCTCGAAAATCAATCTCTGGGACGCCGGCGTCTTGTCCGAACACGTTCCCGAGGACGAGCTCGATGCGTTTTACTTTGAAGCCGACTGGCCGGCGGTGTATGCGTTGATGGATGTCTACTTCGAGAACAGCGGCGCCGACCCGCCGCCACCGACTCCGACCCCGTCAACGCTGGACGACCCGCCAGGGAGCCCTGACGTGGAAGATGAAACCGACGTCGAAGCCGACAATGGAACGAGCTCCGGAGCGGTCGACCTTGACATCCCGATCATCGTCCAGAACAACGCTGACATCGGACGTCTGGCGACCGTCATCGGCCAGGTCATGACCGACGCAGGATTCAGTACTGTCTTCCCGGAAACCGGGGCAGGGGTCCAAGCCGCGACCGTCATCTACGACTACGCGGAAAGCCCCGACACGGCGCTCTACATCGCGAACCAGCTTGGACTTGATGAATCCGCTATCGTCTACGGCAACGGCGGAAATGGCATCGTCGTCGAAATCGGCGCTGACCTGGCGTGGCTTCTCGATCAGTAGTGGCCTATCAAGTGATGAGTGATGTGAAATGCGACCCAGAGGCAGCGCGTCGCTCATCACTCATCACTCAATACACTCACCGCAAATGATCTCGCCCGCGGGTAATCGCTTCGTAGCGGTTCTTGAGGTGTAGCTTGGAGTAGATGTTCGAGACGTGGTTCTTAACGGTCTTCTCCTCGATGTAGAGCGCCTCGGCTATCTCGCGGTTCGACTTCCCAGCGACGATGTACTCAAGCACCTCTATCTCGCGCGGCGTCAGGACCGAGCCGGGCGCGGACCGGCCGCGTTGTCCCTGCGCGCTTTCGCGGACGAAATCGAGCAGGGCCGGCGCGAGCATCGGTGTGATCAGTGCGCCACCCTCATGGACGACACGCACCGCCTCGGCCAGCCGTTCGGGGGAGAAGCGGCCATGGACGAGGTAGCCCTTTGCTCCGGCCAGGACGGCGCTGCGCAGGTGTTCCGGGTCTTCCGACCAGGTCAGCATCAACACCTTCGAGCTCGGCGCTTCATCGCTGATGATCTCGGTCGCGGCGATCCCGTCGCGCAGCGGCATCCGAATATCCATCAGGATCACATCCGGAACCAGGTCCCGCGCCAGCTCGACCGCCTCCTCGCCATTCGCCGCCTCGCCGACCACCACCATCGTGTTGTCCAGTTCGAGGCTGGACTGCAAGCCGCGCCGAACGACGAAGTTATCGTCGACAACCAGGACCCGAATCGTCTCGCCAGCCGAGCGATGCTCGTCCGGGAGATTGCCGGTGACATCGCGAAACGGTTCGGTGGCGTCCAGGCCAACCGGCGAGTGATGGTCATCGAACAACATAAACTGCCCGATCCTCACGCGGCGCGAGCGGCAGGTCGATGATCACCTCGGTGCCAGCCTGGGGCCTGGAAGCGACACGGAAGCGGCCCGTCAGCATCGAGGCGCGTTCGCGCGCGCCCAGCAACCCGAAGTGCCCGTCGCCTGACCACGGATCGAGGGCGTGCGTGTCGAACCCGACACCGTCATCGCGCACAGCCAGCGTCACGCCGGCTGACGAGAGGGTAACGCGCACCCAGACGCTCGACGCCCTCGCGTGCCGCTCGACGTTGCGGAGCAGCTCGGACAGCACTCGCACGATCTCGCCGTGGATGAGGATCGAGACCGGCGCGTCGCTGCCGTTGAGCTGCAACCGCGTCCGGATTCCGGGGTGCGCCAACGCCCATTCGTCCACCATCTCGCGGACGGTCGGGAACAGCGCCTCGGTCGCTTCTGTCCGGCGCAGACCACGAATCACGTCACGCACCTCGATCGCCGCCTTCTCGGAGATGCGGGCAACGTAGCGGGCGCGGCGACTCGCCTCGGCGGGGTCGCGCTCGATCCAGTGCGCGAGCGTGAGCGCTTCCATGCTGATCCCGCCCATCGTCTTGCCGACACCATCATGCAGTTCACGCGCGATCCGGTTGCGTTCGCTCTCGGCGGCCATCCGCTTGACGGTCGCGAACGCCTGAGACGTCAGCGAGATCGCGCCCGCAACGAGCAGAACCATCAACAGCCGCGCCGCGAAATCGCCGCCAAATCCGTCTGAGATCGTCGCCCTGGCCCGGTCAATGTTCATCAGCAGAACCAACGCGTCAAAGACTGCGACGCTGACCAGCGCGCCAGGCATCGAAAACCGCCAGGCCGGCAAGAAGACAGCCGAAAGGCTGTAGAGCCAGAGCGGACCCTGCCATCCGTAAGTCAGCGTCATCAGGCCGGCGCAGGCGACGATGTCGACGCCGATGGCCGCCAGGTTCACCGCGTCCGAGCGACGGGCGAGGCGCGGCGCGACCGCCAGCGTCAGCCCGACGTGGACCGCGGCCAGCACCAGCAGGCGAGCGTCGGACACGATTGTGCTGTCGCGGTGCAGGCTCGACGCCGAAATCACGATCGCGATTGTCAGCGCGATAATCCGGTAGACGGACAAGGGATGCAGACGCCTGGCACGCCGCCAGACGACCTCGGCGATTCCAACCGTCTGGTCGAGATGACCGACGAGCCAGCCGCGCGCGGAGCGCCCGGCCCGGGCGGGAAGCGATGGCGCCGGGGATAGGCCGCTGGTATCGGCTGACGTTTCTCGCGAAGCCACGGGCTGCGTCCCTGCTCTGACGTGGTC
>JBBECJ010000299.1:0-2863 GCA_040881885.1 Thermomicrobiales bacterium
ACCCGCGACCCGGCTGGGTCGAACATGACCCTGACGAGATTCTTGCGTCACAGTTGAGTACCGCCCGTGAGATCGTCGACGGCGACGTCCGGATTGCCGCGATTGGCATCGCCAACCAGCGTGAAACGACGATCCTCTGGGACCGCCGCGATGGCCGGCCGGTTCACAATGCGATCGTCTGGCAGGATCGTCGAACAACCGGCATCTGCGACAGATTAAAGGCAGATGGCTGGGACGAAGAGATCCGGAGGCGAACCGGCCTCGTGATCGACCCGTACTTCTCGGCGACCAAGATTCGCTGGCTGCTGGACGAAGTTCCCGGCTTGCAGGCGCGCGCCGAGCGAGGTGAGATCGCGTTCGGCACGGTCGACTCCTACCTGATCCACCAGATGACTGGAGGGCGGCTACACGTCACCGATGTCTCGAACGCCTCACGGACGATGCTGTTCAACATTCACTCGCTCGATTGGGACGACGATATCCTCCGCGAGTTATCGATTCCGCGCGCGATGCTGCCCGAGGTCCGCCCATCCAGCGGAGCAGTTGGGGCGACCGATAACGAGTTGCTGGGCCGAGTGATCCCAATCGCGGGAATTGCTGGTGATCAGCAGGCGGCCACGTTCGGGCAGGCCTGCTTCGAGCCGGGTATGGCGAAACAGACTTTCGGCACCGGCAGCTTCATGCTAATGAACACTGGTGAGACGCCAGTTGCATCGTCACATGGGTTGCTGACAACCATCGCCTGGCAACTCAATGACATGACGACCTACGCGCTCGAAGGATCGTCGTTCGTCGCCGGGGCGGCGATCCAGTGGCTACGGGACGAAGTGGGAATCATCAAGACTGCCTCGGAAACGGCAGCGTTGGCGGCGTCGGTGTCGTCAACCGGTGGCGTCTACTTCGTGCCGGCGTTCGCAGGGCTTGGCGCGCCGTTCTGGGATCCGCACGCACGCGGCGCACTGCTGGGACTTTCGCGAGGCTCGGGCCGGGCAGAGATTGTCCGCGCCGTTCTGGAGGCAGTCGCATTCCAGACTCGCGACCTGGCGTCGGCGATGGAGTCCGACAGCGGTGTTCTTATGTCCAGTCTGCGGGTGGATGGCGGGATGGTGGTCAACGACGTACTCATGCAGATTCAGGCCGATATTCTGGGCTGCCCGATCGTCCGGCCAGCCGTGATCGAGACGACGGCGCTCGGAGCAGCCTTCCTGGCCGGGCTGGGCGTCGATTTCTGGCAGGATACGAACGAACTCCGCGCATTGTCCCGGTCTGATCGAGAGTTCGCCCCTGGGATCGACGACACTGAACGCAACCGCATGCATCGCGGCTGGCTGCGCGCCGTTGAACGCGCGCGTAGTTGGGACTCACCGTTCGAATGAGCGCTCAGAGAACGGTCCCACCTGACATCGAGCGACGTGTCTTTGACGTGATTGTGATCGGCGCCGGCATCAACGGCGCCGGGATCGCGCGTGACGCCGCCATGCGCGGTCTGGATGTGCTGTTACTGGAGAAGCACGATATCGGTAGCGGAACGACAGCGGCGTCGACGCGCCTGATCCACGGCGGACTGCGCTATCTGGAGCACGCCGAACTTGGGCTGGTGCGCGAGTCGTTACGCGAACGGGAGACGCTGCTGCGGATCGCGCCTCACCTGGTTCGTCCGCTACCATTTCTGCTTCCGATCTATAACTGGCACGAACGCGGCCCGAAAACGATTCGGGCCGGGATGGTTGCTTACGATCTGTTCTCGGCTCGCAAGCGGCTGCCACGCCATCAGATGTTGTCTACGGCCCACACGCGGTCAGCCGCTCCGGGACTAGCGCCGCAGGGTCTGCGTGGCGCTGCAAGGTACTACGACGCGCAGGTGACGTTCCCGGAGCGGCTCGCGCTCGAGAACGCGCTTGACGCGGCGGCCTACGGAGCGACGATCGTCACGCACGCTGCAGTCGAGCGCGTCAACATCCGGGAACGGTTAGTGACCAGCGTTGACGCGCGATCGACGATAGACGACGCCCGATTCACCGTCCACGCGTCGACAGTCGTCAACGCTACCGGTCCCTGGGCCGATCAGTTGTTGACTGGGATCGATTCAGCTCGGCTGATCGGTGGGACGAAGGGCAGCCACATCGTCATCGAACGGTTTCAAGGCGCGCCGGATGACGCTGTCTACTCGGAAGCGAAGGAGGACGGACGGCCATTCTTCATCATTCCGTGGAGCGGCTGGCTGCTGATCGGCACGACCGACACGCCGTTCGATAGCGATCCCGGCGATGCCCGTACGACGCTTGCGGATGTCGACTACCTGATCCGGCAGACAACAGCCATTTTTCCCAGCGCGCGTCTGACACGCGGTTCCGTCCGGTTCGCGTACGCCGGTGTCAGACCGTTGCCGATGGCCGCTGGCCGGGCTGCGGGAGCCACCACGCGCCGCCACTTCATCAGGCATCACGCTCCGCGAGCCAGCGGTCTGTACTCAGTCATCGGCGGCAAGCTGACAACCTACCGCGACCTGGCTGAAGGCGTTACCGACCTGATTTGCCGGCGCGTAGGTCACGGGGACAGCTGTCGCACATCCGAAGTGACATTACCAGGATTCGGCGACACGACGATCGGCGAAGGGCGAATGCTCGCGGCCGGAGTGAGGCCTGTGGCGATCGAACGGCTCACGTCCATATACGGAGCTCGCGTCGACGGGCTGAGTGACCTCATCGAAACGGACGCGACCCTGTCAACTCCTTTCGGAGACGATGACACGACGCTGTCGGCCGAAGTCGTGTTCGCCGTCGAGCGCGAGTTCGCAGGCACGATCGCCGATGTGCTGCTGCGCCGCACGATGCTGGGGTTGCGGCCAGGACTTGGGCTTGAT
>JBBECJ010000300.1:0-2840 GCA_040881885.1 Thermomicrobiales bacterium
TGCGTAGGGACGGACCCATGTGTCCGTCCGACAATAGGGCCGCGTCGCAGCGGCCACAATAAGGCAATAGCAATCCTCGTTGACGCCGAACGTGTCGAACGGTCATTGACGAATTGAGATCGGCTGAACGCCGATCCTATTGTCGCACGGACACACGGGTCCGTCCCTACGCATTGCTATCGTCGGCTCTCCACACGCTCCAGCGCTCCGGGCGCAATTCGATCATCTCGGCCTCTTCGAGGGCCATCGCGCGGTACTGCGAGTACTTGTCGCGCAAGGCGCTCAGGGCCGGGGCGTGGCGCGCGTCGGAGCGGGTGATGATGCGGGCCGGGCCGCGAGCGAGAACCCAGGCGAGCTGGGTCCAGTCCTCGTCGTAGCGGTCAACGACCAGCGCGGCTCGGCCGGTCGCCACGATGTTGCGCAGGCGAAGCAACCGGCGGCCCGACTTTGGCTTCTCGTCGATGGCGATGTAGAGCGCGTCACCAACCAGCACAAAGCAGATCGGGATGACGTGCGGCTCGGCGGCGGCGCTGGCCGTCGCCAGGTGGCCGATGCGAGCGTCCCGCAGCAGATCGAGCGCCCAGCCGGGGAGATCAGGATCAGGCACCAGCCACCTCGGCCAGCAGCGCCCGGTAGGCGTCGGGCGCGTCACGCAGGACGGTGTGGCTGGTGTCGGGGATCGTCTCGACTCGCATCCGTGGGAGAACGGGCCGTAGCAGATCCTCGCCGTCCGCGCCGAAGGCGCGCTGCTCGGCGTTGCCGGCCCGGATGACGAGCGTCGGGGCGTCGATGACAACGCCGGGAACCGGGATCTGGATACCCGCCGACGCGCCGGAGAACATCGCCTGAAAGACCCCGTCGGCCGTGTTCATCAGGCAGGTCGCGCTCTCCTTGGCCTGCTCGCGCGTCACCCACGGCCGCCAGACCGTGAAGTCATCGACGATCTGCTCGAATGTCTGCGCGCGCATCTCGTAGACGCCTCGAAAGGCATCGTTCGGGCCGGTCCGCAACGGCAGCGGCGGGTCTTCAAGGACGAGCGACTCAATCCGCTCCGGCATCTGTGCCGCCGTCAGCAGCGCCGTCAGCGCGCCGAGTGAGTGGCCGGCGAGCGTCACCCGTTCATAACCATGTTCGGCGATGAAGGCGACGACATCGGCCGCGTAGTCGTCCCATCGGTAGCCGGACTCCGGCTTGCTGGAGTCGCCATGCCCGCGCAGATCGAGTATCAACAGCGGCCGTCCCTCGAACGACCCCGGCCCGGCCGGGACAAGTGGCCGCCAGTAGCGCCACCAGTCCCAGACACCATGCAGGCAGACGACCGGCGTCCCCTCCCCTGGCCGTTCGACGACGTTGAGCGTCACACCGGTCCCAACCGAAACGAAACGCTGCACAAGCCCGGCAGGGTCACGCTCCTGAATCGTCATCAACGCATCACGCATCACGCATCACTCCCTTCATCCCCGCTTCCGCGCGATCACCACCATGTCGTACGAGTCCGCCGACAGCGGCGACCCGTCCCACTCGCCATAAATCGTCTCAAGGTCGAAGCCGTGCATGTCGAGCAGCCGTTCCATCTCGCGCGGCCAGGTGTAGCGCAGATGGCCGAGGCTGCGCCTTTCCGCGGTGGCGCCTGTCGCGTCGGTGAAGCGCTCGATGAAGTCATAGTGCTGGATCTGGGCCAGCGCGTCGTAGGACCAGATCACCGACACGGCCAGCGCCCGTCCGTGCTGGTCGGTCGTCTCCGCCTGCCAGGGTTGTTCGCCCTCGGGCTTCAACAGATTCTCGCGTGAAGGGAAACGGCTGTCGAAGACGAAGACACCACCCGGCGCGAGATGCCGGCTGACCGAGCGCAACAGGGCGTCCTGGGCCGCGTTCGTGAAGAACTCCTGGAAGGCGTGGCCAGTCATCGTCGCCATCCGGGCCGTCAGCGGCAAGTCGAGCCGGGAACAGTCCTGGAGGTGGAAATCGACCGCCAGCCCGCGCTCACGAGCCTTCTCCCGCGCCCGCGTCAGCATCGGCTCGCTGATGTCAACGCCGGTGATCACAAAGCCGGCCTCGGCCAGCGGCAGCGTCGTCCGGCCGGTGCCGCAAGCCAGGTCGAGAATCGGCCCGCCACTCTCCTGAGCCAACGGCAGCAGAATCGGCAACTCATCGACGATCGAGTTCTCGATGTCGTAAAGGATCGGATCGTCGTACTCAACCAGCAGGTCGGCGGAACAATCCGACACGCGCGTCTTCCTTTCCGTTCGATTGCGCGCCAGTGTAGCGCGCCGGGCCGCCCTCGACACGAACGGGTGATTTGGATGATGCCAATTGGCTGTTGGTGATCACCCAAGCCGGTGGCATCCTTCAGATCAACGGGCGATTCGACGATACGTGGGAACGGAGACCATCCAAATGCAGCAGTCCACTTGGAGGACGAAGGTCGGTCTGGCGCAGATGCTCAAGGGCGGCGTCATCATGGATGTTGTCACGCCGGAGCAGGCCAAGATCGCCGAGGACGCCGGCGCCTGCGCGGTCATGGCGCTTGAGAGGGTGCCGGCCGACATCCGCCGCGACGGCGGCGTGGCGAGGATGAGCGACCCGCACCTGATCCGGGCCATCAAGGAGACGGTCTCGATCCCGGTCATGGCCAAGGCGCGCATCGGCCACTTCGTCGAGGCGCAGATCATCGAAGCCTGCGACATCGACTACATCGACGAGAGCGAAGTGCTGACGCCGGCCGACGAGATGTTTCACATCGACAAGCACCGCTTCAACATCCCGTTCGTCTGCGGCGCGCGTGACCTCGGCGAGGCGCTGCGCCGGCTCGGCGAGGGCGCGGCGATGATCCGCACCAA
>JBBECJ010000301.1:0-2826 GCA_040881885.1 Thermomicrobiales bacterium
GGGGCGGCCGGCTGCGCGGTCGGCACGAGCTCCGGCAGCGTCCCAGTGGTTTCAGCAACGCCGGCTTTGACGAGCTCGACGATCTCGTCGCGCAGGGCGAGCGTCGTTTCCCCCTCCTGCCGGACGTAGATCGTGCTCGGCAGGACGGCGTATGGCTTGTCGCCGCCGGCCGGCACCTGGATGACGATGATCTGCCGGTTCTCGGTTGCGGTGATGTCGATCGTCCCGGCGATCGGCGGCGTCACATAGCGGGCCAGATCTTCGGCGATCGAGCGCGCCATCTCGGGCGCGTCCTCAACGCCGGTAACCGGGTCGCGCGGATTGGCGGAGATGCCGACGAAGATCGTGCCGCCATTGCCGTTGGCGAAGGCGGCCGCGTCACGGACGACCGGACTCAACCGGCCGCGCCGGGGCGGCAGCGTTTCGTGGAACGCCTGGACAATCGTCTCCCCTTCAGCGCGCGCGATCCGGACAAAGTCGTACGGGTCGTGCGACGGACGGTAGGGGCGGATGCGGTTGAAGTGGTCGGATTCGAACAGTTCGCGTAGCGCGGTGAACGACACATCTTCGAGCTGCACCTCGGTCATACGGTCACAGGCGCCGAGGTTGCTCGGCCGGCTCGGGTCGCGGTTGAGCCGGTGCGCGTCGGAACCCTGGATGATATGCATCCGCTTCGGATACTCCGGCTTCGAACCGTTGAAGAAGCGGGCGGTGCTGCGGCGGCTGGCGCTCTCCATGTCGGTCGCTTCGAGCGCGTGGATGTACTCGCTCTGGGTGAAGGCGATCTTGGTTTGACCGCCGAACGGCAGGTTCGTCATCGCGACGCCGTGCGTCGAGTTGACGTGGGCGGGGATCACGAGCGCGCCGCTGTCGTGCAGCACCTCGTAGGCGCGCAGGACATCCGAGGTCGCGCCGACCTCGCCGCTGCCGTAGTCGATCTTGTCTTCGGGGACGTTGAGCTCAAGCAGCAGGTGCTCAAGCTGTCGGATCGACGTGCCTTCCGGAAAGATCGCCAGAATGTGGAAACCGAATGTTGCCGTCAGCTCGAAACCCGGCAGGACGCGGATGGAACGCAGCAGGCGGCGATATTCATCCAGCCGTCGCTGCTCACCAGGCGCCAATCGTTCGAGCACTTCGAGCAGTTCGAGGTCTTCAATCTCCCGCCAGAAGTTCGCATAGCCGCGGACCGAGTTGTGGTCGGTGAAAGCGATCAGATCCGCGCCGCGCGACTCAGCCTTGCGAAGAATGTCCAGGAACGAGCAATCGGGTTCCTGGTAATCGGCTGATGCGGGGGTGTGAATGTGCAGATCAATCCGCCGCCAGACCAGTTCAGGTTGGTCATGCTGGCCGCGATCAGTGGCACGGGAGCGTCTGCTCCTGCCCAATGAATGTCAATACCCTTCGTTAGCGCGCAATGCGCCGGCAAAATATCGCGCCGGCCGGCGGGCCATCAGTCGGCCACACCAAGATGAATTGTATCAATCCGCCATCGCGCTCATGCGACAGTGTGTACGTTCACTCGAACGCCGCGTGTTAGACTCGCAGCGAACATCGGTCGCCCAACGTGGGGGCGAGGGCGGCGCTACGTTTTTGCGAATGCCACCGTGCGGCGTTATCCGCGCGGCTGCAATTTGGCGGGAGCCTCATGTCGATCTTTCTCGTCCTCGATGTGCTGTTGATTCTCCTGATCGTCCTCTTTACGCCGATTGGCTTCTGGCGCGGGCCGGTCAAGGAGCTGTTCGTCACGCTCGGCGTGCTGTTCGGCATTCTGCTGGCCGATTTCTGGGCGCGCCCGTGGGGGCGTGACCTGAGCGACTTCAGCGACCTGACCGACGGCAGCGGCGCCTTCATCGTCGCGATGAGCTTTCTGGTCGCCTCAACCTTCGTCCTCGGCTACGGTCTCGGCGCCGCGCTTGGCCCCGCCTACCATTCGACCGAAGCGCGCATCCTCGGCGCGTTGATCGCGGCCTTGAACGGAACCTTGCTGCTCTCGTTCGCGCTCCAGTACGTCCGGCTCTACCTGCTCTCTGACGCGAACGAGGAATCGCTGGACGACTCGTTCATCTCGCAGTTCCTGCTCGACCAGATCGGGTGGGTGCTGATGCTGACGGCCGCCGTTGCCGTGCCGTTGCTGCTGTACATCCTCATCTCGGGCCGGCGCGCCTACGAGCTGATCTTTGACGATGAGTTCGATGACGGACCCCCAGAGCCGGTTTCCTACGAGCGGACACGGACCGCCAACGCGCCAACCTCGACCCTGCCCCCGCGCGTACCTGGTTCACCACGCGAACGCGAAGCGCGCGTCTACAAGACCGAACCGGAGCCGCGCCAGCGCCGGCCAACCGCCGAAACACGCCCGCTGATCGTCGATGAGCCGCGCCAGACCGCCGAACCGGCGCCGCTGTTGCGTGACACGAACGCGGACAACCCGCGCGCCGGAATGTCCGACACCGACCCGCACATCGTGATCCCGGCCGAAGCACGTCGCCCATCCCAGCCCGCGCCACAACCTGGGCCCGGGCCAGCGCCTACGCCCGCGCCGCCCGAGCCCGAACCAGCGCAGCCGGCGGTCCAGAACCCGCCGACCGGCGTCAACGAGGCGCGCGACACCGACCTGGCGCCCGGCTACGAACGCTGCCGCACCTGCCACGCCGTCCTCGCGCCGGGGATCTCGATCTGCCCGAACTGTGGGACTGTGCGCTGACGCGGGTCGAGGCGGTTGGGTGGGTGACAGGGCGGGTAACGGCGCGTGGTTGGGTGGGTGACAGGGCGGGTCTCGAAGCGTTCGATGTGTCGAGTTGGCCACAACGACCCGCCCCTACTTGT
>JBBECJ010000302.1:0-2811 GCA_040881885.1 Thermomicrobiales bacterium
CCAAGCACGTCGCCGGCGACGATCTGTGACGCCTCTCAGCCGCTGCCGGTATCGCGGGTGGCGAGTATCGTCCGATTGGTCGAGTCGTGGGCCACCAAGTGCCAGACGCCGTCCGGGGTCTGCGCCAGCGCCGGATGCCAGACCCAGGCTCCGCTGACCTGAAGAGGATCGCTGGCTGGACTCCAGCCCGACGCGGCGAGGTCTTTCGTGCGGATATGATTCTGGAAACCGGCTACGGTATAGGCGACCCGCGGCTGCCCATCGAAGCCGAGCGCGATGCTGATCCCTCCCTGTCCCGCCAGGCCGCCGTAGCCGGCCAGATTGGTGTTGTCAATGGTTGTCGCCGGTTCAAGCCAGGCGCCGTCGCGCGGTAGACGCGCAGCTCACCTGGACCTGTGCCAGCCGTCGCGGCGCTATTGTTCATCGCGACGAGCCAGAGGCGATCCTGCGCATCTCGAACCACCGACCGCATCCACGCGTCAACCGCGCCGGGACCGATCGCGGTCGCGGTCGTGGCCGGAGCCGGTGTTTCCGTCGGCGTGAGCGCCGCCGGGGTCACGCTCGGATCGATGGTCGGCGCTGGCGTTGGCTCCGGGTCGCCGCCGTGGCGCCACTCGCGGTAGTGGAGGCCGACGTTTCCCGACTCCACGCGCCAGTCTTCGGGGTTGTCGGGCGTCCACGTCAGGCAGCGGCGCTCAAAGCATTGCAGGAGGACATCGCGCGGAACGTTGCCCACATCGACTGTTGCCCAGTACGCCTCGGTGATCGGAAGGCCAGTCGCGTAGTACGGGTTCTCGAAGAGTGGTCCTTGAACGATCGTGTCCCCCTGCCTGATCGGGCCGGACGACTGCATGAACGTCCAGAATGGCGAGGCGATCTGGTGATCGATGCCCGGCACGCTGACGCGCTGCGCGGCCGTGACTGCCTGTGCCTCGAGCGCGGGATCGACGGTTACAACACCATCGCTGTCGAGACGTTGGATGATGAGTTCACCATCCTCACGCGCGGGAGCAGTCAGCAGCGCCGCCATTGACGCGTACGTCGGGCCATTTCCTGGCCCGGCGTCGCCAGCGATGTTCAAGCGGGCCGGATCGCGTTGCTCGAAGCGGTGCTCCCCGGTTTGCATCCGGCCGCTGATCAGCTCCACAACCAGCAGGCCGTTGGTCACGTACCACGGCGACCCCTGGTCGCCGGCTGGATCGGAGACCTCCATCCTCGACTTGTCGTAATAGCGGACGGCGCGGCTGCTGCCGGGAGATTCGGCGTAGTCCTCCCAGCGGTCGTCTTCCAACGCCGCCGGCCCCCACATCCAGGTCCGAGTTGCCTCACCGTCCAGTACAGGCGCATCCGTGCGTTGCCACGTCCTGGTGAATGCCTCGCCGATCGCGAGCCCTGGGTCGGGTGTCGCGACAAGGTCGCTGGTAGCGCTGGTTGCGGCGCGCGGATGTCTGGATTCAGATGGCCAGTACGCGGCGGCTCCGGTCGCGATCAGCAGGAGCGCAACGGCCACGGCTGCCGCCAATCGTAGCGTCCGTGGCATTTTCAATTGGCACTCGGCTGGCAGCGTCATGCGCGCTCCATTATCCGCTGGCCACGCGTGAGCGCCGCGGAAGGTGCCCAGGTGACGAGCCAATGCTGACTGGCTGGCAGACGGCGTCCTGGCGGCGCCGAGCGACGCTCTCTTCATACACGACGCGCAACTGTTCCAACTCGTCATCGACCGTGCGGAACGGGATCGGATGGTCGCGCAGCGTTGTCAACAAGTCAGGCTCGTCCAACAGCCGTTGAAGCTGAAGCGTGAGGTCGAATGTGTCATCAACCTCGAATGTCAGACCGTTGACGCCGTGTCGTACGAGCTCCGCAACGCCGCCAAGCTGAGAACCGATCACCGGAACACCGACCGCCTGTGCTTCGAGGATGACATTCGGGCTGTTCTCTATCCAGCGTGACGGCACGACGACGACATCGAGGCCGGCCAGGACTTCCCAGACCGCCGTCCCCTTGAATTCGCCGGCCCAACCGACACCGGGCAGCGCATCGCACATACGGCGAACGCGCTCGCCATAGTCCGGCTCACCGGCGCTGCTGCCGAACAGTGTCAACCGGCGCGGACGATCGCCTTTCAACTGTCCCCAGGCCGTCAGCAGCAGATCCACGCCTTTGTGCGGCTTGACCTGGCCGAGATAGCCGACACGCAGCTCGTCTGACGGGCCGCGAACCGGGCAGCGATCGATATCGACGCCCTGCCTCGAGACGACGATTGATCCGGCGCCGAAACCGTGGCGGGCATAGGTGTCGGCCAGAAATTGCGATGGGGCTATCAACGTGTCCGCCGTCGCGAGGAGCGCGCGCAGCGCGGTCGAACGATCGACCTGTTGTGGGAGTCCGAGTCGCTTGCCAAGCGTCGGCCATTGCACGGCGGTGCTCCAGCCGGCGTCAGCAAGCGCCGGAGCGACGGCGGCCGGCGCGCGGAACCGGCGGCGCGCTTCCGCGTGACAGCGGGCACATCCAGCTGGAGATGGGCCATCGCAGCGGCTGCCATCGGTGCGGATGAGCGTGATGCGGTGACAGAGCCACCAGTAGTCGGTCAACGACACCACCACCGGGACGTGATGCTTTTGGGCGACGCGCATGACGCTGGCGGACATCAGGTAGCCGCTGAACAGATGCAGAACATCGGGCTGGAATTCGTGGAGCGCGGCTTCGAGCGCCTGCGCGGTGGTTGGGTTGTCCCACGACGCGACGAACGGGTCGATGTCGCCGCTGCCGCCGATCCAGAGACGACGCAGCGGTACCCCGGCATCGAGGCTG
>JBBECJ010000303.1:0-2805 GCA_040881885.1 Thermomicrobiales bacterium
CAGGGGGCAGGTCCTGTCAGCCCGCGAGTTACTGTACGTCGAGGCGGCCAAGGTAATTGGCGTCCCGACCTCAAAGATCATGTACCGCCACATTCTTCCCAACGTCGTCAGCCCGGTCATCGTCCTGGGGACGCTGTCAGTCGGTTCGGCGATTCTGGCCTCGGCAGGGCTCTCGTTCCTCGGTCTTGGCGCGCAGCCGCCACGACCGGAGTGGGGCGCGATGCTGGCCGATGGGCGCTCATTCCTGAGCAGCCACTGGTGGGTCGCCACGATGCCCGGCATCGCGATCGCGATCACCGTCCTGTCAATCAACATGTTTGGAGATGGCTTACGAGACATTCTCGATCCGAGGATACGGACGTAGTGTGACGAGTTGAAAGGAACTACTCGATGAACCACGAAACAACCCTGCGCGTCACGCGCGAGCTGGCGGTATCACGCAATGTGATGGTGGCGGCCAAGCATCCGGCGGCGGTCCAGGCGGCGCTCGACATACTCGATGAGGGCGGGAACGCGGTCGACGCGGCGGCGACGGCTGCGTTCGCGATCGGCGTTGTCGAGCCGTGGATGAGCGGCGTCGGCGGTGTCGGCTTCATGACGATCCAGATGGCCGGCAAGGAGCCGGTCGTGATCGACTACTTTGGCCGCGCGCCGGGCGCCGCCAGCGCCGACATGTACGAGATCACGTCCGAGGAGCGCTCGGTCGTCGGCTTCGGTGGCGTCAAAGACCAAGCCAACGCCTACGGAGCGCTTTCGTGCGCGGTGCCGGGTATGGTCGCGGGCCTCGCCTATGCCGTCGAGCACTACGGCACGAAGGAGATCGCTGAAGTCGTGTCGCCGGCAGTCAGGCTGGCCGACGGGGGCTTCGAGGTCAACTGGTACAATGGCATGTTGCTCTCGTCACAGCAGAAGACGATCCAGCGCGATCCGGAGACAGCGCGCGTCTTCCTGACGAACGGCACGCCGCCGGCTCCGCTGTTCGGCCAGCCGAACCCGCGCATCCGCCAGCCGGAACTGGCCGGAACGCTGCGTAAGATCGCCGAACAGGGGCGGGACGGTTTCTATACGGGCGAGGTGGCGGATCGGATCGCCGGCCACTTGCAGAGCCTCGGCGGAATCATGACCGCCGACGACCTGGCCCGCTACGAGCCGGTTGTAGTCAAGCCAATCGTCATCCCGTACCAGGGTTACGAGCTGGTGCTGCTGCCGTTCCAGGGCGGTGGCATTACCTTGGCTGAGACGTTCAACATTCTCGACGGTCTCAACATCCGGACAACCGGCCACAACACCGCCCAGACGCTGCACGCCATCGACGAAGCCAGCAAGCGCGCCTTTGCGGACCGCTTCGCGTATGTCGGTGATCCGGATTATGTCGATATCGACTGGGATATGCTGGCGTCGAAGGCGTACGGCGATCACCGCCGCGCCGAGATAGACCCGCGGCGTGCTTCGCAGCCGCAACCGGGCGACGGAATTCGCCGTGGTTCCGGCATCAAGCAGGAGCTGGCCGTCACGATGGACGGCGGTTGCACGACGCACTTGTCGGTGGTCGACAAGGACGGCAACATGGTCTCGGTAACACAGACGTTGACGCTGATCTTCGGCTCGATGGTGACTGTGCCTGGCACCGGCGTCATCATGAACGACTCGATGAATCTGTTCGAGCCGATCCCCGGCCGCGCCAACTCGATCGCGCCCTGGAAACGGCCTGCCTCCAACATGGCGCATGTCGTCGCCACGAAGAATGGCGTCCCTGTCCTGGCTGTCGGAGCGCCGGGCGGACGCCGGATTATCGACACCTGCCTGCAGATGACGCTGAACGTCCTCGACTTCGATATGGACATCGCGGAAGCTTGCGGCGCCGCGCTGGTTGACTGTTCCGGTCCGGAACTTCTGGCGGACACACGCATTCCGGCCGCGACTCGTGACCAACTGCGCGAGATGGGCCACAACGTCGTCGACGCCGAGGTCTCGTTCTCTCCCCGCGCGTTCGCCAGCCCAACCGGTGTCACAGTTGACCCCGAGACCGGCCTGCGGGGCGGCGGCGCTGATCCGTTTGGGATTGGCGTCGCGGCTGGGCGATAGTCCAATGATTACGAGCAACGCGGACCCGGCTAGTGAGACGTGCCCGCGTTGCTTGGCGCCAGGGTGTCGACCCGGCACGCGTTGAGCCGAGTCGAGCCGCTTACTCGCCGGCCCAGGACATTCCGGAGATCGTGCTGATGCCGTCCGCTGAGAAGAGGCGTTCCGGCTCCGAGGCAGTCAGTCGATTCTCACTGTCCGCGTCAATCTCGACGTACCATGCCTCAAAGCTGCCGTCGTTCTCACGAAAGAAGGCGATGAAACGGCCATCGGGCGACCAGGCCGGCGACACGCACGTGCCAACATCGGTCAGACGGTAAGGGTCACCGCCATCGACCGGAGCGATCCAGACGTCGTTGCGGGTACCGTCGCGCTGAATAAAGGCGATGTTGTCGTCGTCGGGAGACCAGGCCGGGTCGTAGACGCCGTCCGGGTGTTCGACCAGGATTTGGGTATCGGCGCTGTTCAGGTCGAGCGTCCAGATCTGGGTGTTACGCAACGAGTCGGTGACTTCTTCTCGAACAACGAACGCCGCCGTTTGACCATCGCGGGAAAGGGTTGGGCCCTCCTGCGCGAGGCCGATGTCGGCGGCGGCGGATAGAATGTACGGTTCGGCTTCCCAGGTTTCGGAATACCAGAGGAACATTGGGTCGGAAATTCTTTGCTCGCACAGGTCCCACTCCCAGCCGCCACGATCGCTGACCCAGATAATCCGCTCGCCCG
>JBBECJ010000304.1:0-2799 GCA_040881885.1 Thermomicrobiales bacterium
CTCCCCTATGCGGAGAGGGGGCTGTAGATACGAGCACGCAAAAGCCCCCTCTCCGCATAGGGGAGGGGGTTGGGGGAGGGGTTGTGCGGGCAGACACCGCTGATACAGAGGACACGACAACCGAAGAAACCCGCGTCCATCAGTTCGAGCGGCGGATCGAGGCGCTGCACACCGAGGCTGCTGAATCAGCCGAGAAGCAGGAGGCGCGCGGCAAGCTCTCGGCGCGGACGCGGATTGAGATGCTCGTCGACCCCGGCTCGTTCATCGAGTACGGCGCGCTCGTCCGGCACCGCTCCTACTATTTCGGGATGGAGAACAGAAAACCCTACGGCGACGGTGTCGTGACCGGCCTCGGCACGATCGACGGCCGCGACGTGGCCGTCTTCTCGATGGACTTCACCGTCTGGGGCGGCTCACTCGGCGAGGCGTTCGCCGAGAAGATGATGCGGATCATGGATGAGGCGATGCGGATCGGCTGCCCGATCATCGGCATCAACGACTCGGCCGGCGCGCGCATCCAGGAGGGCGTCGAAGGGCTGGCCGGTTACGGCGAAGTCTTCTGGCGCAACGTCCAGGCCAGCGGCGTCATCCCGCAGCTCTCGGTCATCGCTGGACCGTGCGCCGGCGGGGCCGTCTACTCGCCGGCTATGACCGACTTCACCTTCATGGTCCAGGACATCGCCCAGATGTTCATCACCGGCCCGGATGTCGTCAAGACCGTCACCGGCGAGGAGATCACCCACGAGGCGCTCGGCGGCGCGATCACCCACAACAGCGTCTCGGGCGTGGCCCACTTCGTCGGCCTCGACGAGCCGGACACCTTCGAGCTGGTGCGGGCTGTCCTCTCCTACCTGCCGTCCAACAACCTTGACCCGCTGCCGGTGCAAGCAGGCGATGACGACCCCGAACGCGAAGACCCGGAGCTGGACAGCCTCGTCCCGGAGGAATCGACGCGCGCCTACGACATGCTGGACGTCATCCACCACATCGCCGACAGCGGCGAGTTCCTGGAGGTCCAAGCGCTCTGGGCGCGCAACATCATCATCGGTTTCGCGCGGCTGAACGGCAAGCCGGTCGGGATCGTCGCCAACCAGCCCAAATACCTGGCCGGGACGCTCGACATCGACGCCTCCAACAAGGCCGCCCGCTTCGTGCGCTTCTGCGACGCCTTCAACATCCCGCTCGTGACCTTCGTCGACGTGCCGGGCTTTCTGCCTGGCGTCACCCAGGAGCACGGCGGCATCATCCGCCACGGCTCGAAGCTGCTCTACGCCTACTGTGAGGCGACCGTCCCGAAACTGACCGTCATCACCCGCAAGGCCTACGGCGGCGCCTACGTCGTCATGAACTCGCAGTCGATCCGCTCCGACCTGTCCGTCTCCTGGCCGACCGGCGAGATCGCCGTCATGGGGCCGGAGGCCGCTGTCCGGCTGATCGCCCGCCGCGAGATCGCCGCCGCGCCCGACCCAGCCGCCAAGGAGCGCGAGCTGGTCGCGGACTACAAGGACCAGTTCGCCAGTCCCTACCAGGCGGCCGGCCGCGGCTACATCGAAGCCGTCATCCACCCACGCGAGACGCGCAAGTGGCTCATCCGCGCCCTGACCCGCCTCGAAAACAAGCGCGTCGATCGTCCGAAGCGCAAGCATGGGAACATCCCCCTGTGAGCCGCCACGACGACCTCCCACCCGCCGTCGTCGCCGCCATCGCCGCGCTGCTGGCCGCGATCCAGGAACCGGAGGACGAGCCGGAGGATGCGCGCCCCTGGGCGCGCTCGGGGCGGGTCGCGCCGTCATGGAACGATCGACGTCGTCATGGATGGCGGGATGGCGAGCGCGAACGGGGATGGAACCCATGATATGTCTCCCGCGCGCCGGAAGTAGGGGCCGGTCTTGTGCCGGCCCTGTTCCCCACCCCGAACCGTCGCGTCCCCACCCCGAACTGTCGCGTCCCCACCCCGAACTGTCGAACAGAATCGCGCCCGTCACCGTCGGACGCGTCGGGTGGGGAACAGGGCCGGCACAAGACCGGCCCCTACTTCCGGCGCGCTTTCACACCATCTCAGGTCAGACCAGAATCATGATGAGGGCCGACCATGCTGCGTAAAGTCCTCGTCGCGAATCGCGGCGAGATCGCGATCCGGGTCATGCGCGCCTGCCGCGAGGTGGGGATCGCCAGCGTCGCGGTCGTCTCCGAGGGCGAGGGCGACCCGCTCCACGCGCGTTACGCCGACGAGGCTGTGACACTCGTCTCGGAACACGCGCTGCCGTATCTCGACATCCAGGCCGTCCTGCGGGCAGCCACCGAGACAGGGGCCGACGCGATCCACCCCGGTTACGGCTTCCTGGCCGAGAACTCCGGCTTCGTCGCAGCCTGCCAGCAGGCCGGTATCGTTTTCGTCGGGCCGCCCGCCACCGCGATCGCGACGATGGGCGATAAGGTCCAGGCGCGGGACGCGGCCATCGCTGCTGGTGTGCCGGTCGTGCCTGGCACCGACGGCGCGGTCGATGTCGAGAGCGCCCGTGCCTTTGGAGACGCGCAGGGCTACCCGATCGCGCTCAAGGCGGCAGCGGGCGGCGGCGGGCGCGGCTTCCGGGTGGCATGGTCGGCCGACGAGGTCGCCGACGCCTTCAACGGCGCCAGCGGCGAGGGGCAACGCTACTTCAACAACCCGGTCGTCTACGCAGAGAAGTACTTCGACCACCCGCGCCACATCGAGATCCAGATCATGGCCGACAAGCTCGGCAACGTCGTCGCTCTCGGCGAGCGCGTCTGTTCGATCCAGCGCAGGCACCAGAAGCT
>JBBECJ010000305.1:0-2787 GCA_040881885.1 Thermomicrobiales bacterium
TGGGGGGTTAGCGATGGCCGCTGCCCGCATCGACGACGATCGCTCCAATCGGCGCCCCATCGTTGATCAGTGGGACCATGTAGCGACCAACGTCCGCGTCGTCGTCCGCGTCGTCGTCCGGCAGCGTTTGGGGCCGACCGGCCCGGACAGCCGCGACGAGTGGGTCATCAGCCGGGCTTATCCGGGCCGTTTCTCCGGCGTCCGGGTAGGAGCCTGCGGCGATCAGATCGCCACTGTCGCGTTCGAGCAGGAAGATCGTGCAGTTGGCGACGCTCATCTCGGCTCCGATGATCTGCGCGATCTGGCGCAGGAAGCGGGTCAGCTCGGGGATCGCGCCGATCTCATGAGCGATCTCGTAGAGGATTCTAAACGTCCCGGGTGGCTGGTCTTCGCGCTGCTGCATCTCGACCAGCGTTAGCCGGGTCGGCTGTGCGTCAGCGACAGCCTCCGGCACGCGGCTCAGGTAGGGCGCCGCGCTCTGTTCAAAGCTCGTGATAATCCGAAGCGCGGCTTCAACGACATGCGGGTGGAACTGCTGCCCGCTGCCGGCCGCCAGCAGCTGCTTGGCAGTCGCCGTCGATCGCGCGGCCTGGTACGGGAGATTGCTCGTGATGCGCTCGAACGCCTCGGCGACGCAGATGATGGCCGCGCCAAGCGGGATCGCGTCACCGGCCAGCCCGTCCGGGTAGCCGCTCCCGTCGTACCACTCGTGGTGGTGACGGATCAGTGGGGCAATGTCCGGATGTGTGCCGTGCGCCTGCACCATCGAGGCTCCGAGCGCCGGATGGGTCATCAGCAGCGCGCGCTCCTCGTCGGTGAGTGGATCGGTCTTGACCAGCAGCGATTCAGGGATGCCGATCTTGCCGGCGTCGTGGATCGTCGCCGCGATCCGCACCTGTTCGATCTCGTGCGGTGGCAGTTGCATTTCGACCGCGATCGCCTCGCTGAGAAAGGCGACACGGTCACTGTGCGGGTGGCCGCCCGTCTCGCGCTGATCGACGAGGCTCGCCAGCGAGCGAATCGTGGAGAGGAACAACTCGCGGTTCTCTTCCGCCATCCGCACACCGCGCAGCGCCAGCGCAATCTGGCCCGCGAAGCTGACGAACAGCCGGAAGTCGTCCGTGCTGAACTGCCCGCGTCCGAGCCGCGACATAAGCAATCCGCCCAGCACCTCGCCGGCGGCGATCAATGGCGCCGCCAGCACCGATTCCCCGACATCGAACAGTTTGCGTCTCAGTTCTTCGAATTCGGCCGGATAGCGCGAGCGTGGGTCGGCGGTCGCGTCGGGGACGAAGTCCGGCCTCCCGACCGCGACAACATCGCCGATGATGCCTTCGCCGGCCGCGAGCATCGGTCTAGGCCGCGTGTTGGCGCTTGCGCCCCAGGTCTGGATCGCGACCAGTTGATCGCGGCCCGGCGACAGCTCCCAGATCTGGCAGGAGACGAATGGCAGGAGCCGCGCGAGTTCGTCGCCGATGACCGCCAGCGCCTGGTCCAGGCTCGCCTCGGCCGCGAGACGTTGCGCCACGCGATCGAGCGACGCGAGCTGTTCAAAGCGCGTTTCGGCGTCCCGACGGGCGTGTTCGGCCTCCTGAAGGAGCAGAGAGTTGCGGACCGCGACGGCGACGAAGTTACCGACGCTTTCCATGAATGCAAGCTCGCTGGCCTCAAACTCCCGCCCGCCGTGACGCAACGCGGCCAGAAACCCGATCGACTCGCCGTCGATGATGAGTGGCGCTTGCAGCAGGTGCTTGAAGTTCCCCTGCTGGAGAAGCGCGCGAATGCGTTCGTTGGGAACGTTATCGTCCGAGTACACAACCGCGCGTTGAACCGAACGAACCCAACCGACGAGCGCCGGGTCGTCCATATCCAGCGGCTCATTCTCATCACCGGTCGCGTGCGATCCCTCGACCCGGCCGGAACTGGTGACGATTCCGAACGTCAGGCCATCGAAGTCGATCAGCTTGCGGAGGCTGTCGCCAACGACGACAAACATCTCACGCAGGTCGATGGCGTGGGTGGTGACACGGGCAATCTCGGTCAGAACCGCGATCTGTTGCAGATGTGTCCGGCGCTCCGCATCGAAGTCAGCCGGTGATTGGTGATGTTGGTTGCCCGCATCCTTCATTGATCCTGCATTTCCGCATCCCCGTTGATGCGCGGGGCCGTTGCCGGCGTGTTCAGTCCAGCGACGCTCGGCCACTGTTCTGGGGCATACTCACGATTCGCGACCCATAGTATTCCCGGCCACGACGGCATGCCACATGACCGGGAGGTCGCGAATCGAATACCGATTCGTACCGTGCTGAGCGGCCAGAGGTACCTGGGTTCGGGTGACGGCAAGTAATGTATAACGACACGATCGTCGCTGTCGCAACCCCGCCTGGCGAAGGCGCGATTGGGATCGTGCGCCTCAGCGGACCCGACGCGGGCGCGATCGGAGCACGCATCTTCCGACGCGGGAGGCATGGGCGGCCGGTCTCGGCCGCGTCGCTCGACAGCCACCGTCTCTACTACGGATCGATCGTCGATCCGGACGACGGGCGGACGGTCGACGAGGTCATGCTGGTGCGGATGGCGCCGCCGCGCACGTACACCCGCGAAGAGGTCGTCGAGATCAGTTGCCACGGCGGGCCGGTCCCAGTTCGCGAGGCGCTGGGCCTCTGCCTGCGCCAAGGCGCTCGCCTGGCTGAACCAGGGGAGTTCACGTTGCGTGCGTTCCTCAATGGCCGGATCGACCTGAGCCAGGCCGAGGCCGTGGCCGGTATCGTCAGCGCCAGGACGCCG
>JBBECJ010000306.1:0-2705 GCA_040881885.1 Thermomicrobiales bacterium
AGCCGAGTATGCCGCCAGGAGGCCCGCGATGTCGCTCCGCCCGCATGCGCCAGAACCCGTCCCCGAAGAAACGGCCCGGATCGCCCGTGCCGCCTTCCCCAAGGGCACCCCGTACACTCGGATGCGGGACCACCTCGCCGCCATCTACCAGGACGAGGACTTTGCGCACCTGTTTCCCGCGCGCGGCAAGCCCGCCGAGGCGCCATGGCGGTTAGCGCTGGTCACGATCTTCCAGTTCGCCGAGGACCTGTCCGATCGGCAGGCGGCGGATGCGGTTCGTGCCCGCATCGACTGGAAGTACGCCCTCAGCTTGGACTTGGCCGATCCTGGCTTCGATCACACGGTCCTCAGCGAGTTCCGGAGTCGCTTGGTCGCCGGTGGCGCCGAGCGTCTCCTGCTCGACGTGCTCCTCCGCCAGTTCCGCGAGCTGGCACTGCTTAAAGCGCGGGGGCGGCAACGTACCGACTCCACCCACGTCCTCGCCGCGGTTCGGGCGCTCAACCGGCTGGAACTGGTGCGGGAAACGATGCGCCATGTCCTCGATGTCCTCGCGGAGGTCGCTCCCGGCTGGCTGGTGGTGCAGGCGCACGATGCGTGGGTCAAGCGCTACCAGCGCCAAAGCGACGAGTGGCGGCTGCCGAAGGGCAAGGAGGCGCAGCGAGCGCTGGCGGAGCAGATCGGTCGCGACGGGATGGACCTGCTCGCGGCGGTGTTCTCAGCCGAGACGCCAGCCTGGCTGCGTGAGGTTCCTGTGGTGGAGATGCTGCGGCGGATCTGGCTGCAGAACTATGTGCAGACCGAAGCGGGAGTGCGCTTCCGGACCGCGAACGACGGGGTCCCTCCGTCTATCCGGTTCATCAGTTCACCCCATGACGCGGACGCCCACCTGGGCAAGAAGGGCAGCACCTGCTGGATCGGTTACAAGGTGTCGCTGACGGAGACCTGCGAAGATGACTTGCCCAACCTGATCACCCATGTCGAGACGACCGCGGCGCCGACGGCGGACGGAGAGGTCACGCCGCAAGTGCACGAAGACCTCCACGCGAAGGCCCTGTTGCCTGCCATTCACCTCGTCGACACCGGTTTCCTCGACGCCGAACTCATCGCGACGAGCAAGCGGGACTATGACGTCAATTTGCTCGGACCGACCCGCCCGGACGTCAAATGGCAAGCGAAGGAAGGCACCGGATTCGACGCGCACCAGTTCATCATCGACTGGGAGCGGCAGCAGGCGAGATGTCCGGAAGGAAAGACCAGCATCGGCTGGACGCCGGCGATCGACAAACGCACGAACCACGTCATCAAGATCAAGTTCTCGGGCAAAGACTGCCGCGTCTGCGCCAGCCGCGATCTCTGCATGCGCTCAACGAAGAAATACCCCCGGCGGACCGTCACGATTCGGACGCGGGAGCCCTACGAGGCGTTACAAGCCAGGCGCGCGGAGGAAACGACGCCGGCGTATGCCGCCGAGTATTGCCGGCGCGCCGGCATCGAGGGCACGATCTCCCAAGGTGTCCGCCGCTGCGGGATGCGGCGATCGCGCTACGTCGGCAGAGCCAAGACCCACCTTGATCATGTCTTCACCGCCGCAGCTATCAACTACGTGCGGGTGGCCAACTGGCTCGCCGATGTCCCTCGCGCTGAAACACGTCACTCAAAATTCGCCACGCTGATGGCGAGGCCGATCACCGCCTAACCGAATTCGCCACCAGTATCAAATGTGCGGGAGACCCAGGATGTCGTGGCGAGGCGTGCTCAAACGGGAGGAGGTCTACCTGAACACCTACCAGACGTTCCGAGATGCCGAGGAGAACCTGGAACGGTTCATCGGAGACGTGTACAACGCGAAGCGGCTGCATTCGAGCCTCGGCTATCTGCCGCCGATCGAATTCGAAGCCAACGACGTTTCTTTTTCTATGAGGAAAGAGGGTTGACTTTGACCGTGGTTCGGTTAAATGGGTGCAGTCCAATCTGACGCGTATCCGACCTGATATCAGAAAGAATGTCTTGACCACTGGGCGAGTAACGTCAACACTCGGGCGCGAAGTAATTGGAGTGAACCCCTAAAAGCGAACCACCTCCAAAGTCAACGTTTCTGATTTGGCGGTAGCATGACCGCCAGATGGAGGAGGTTCGATGTCACGAGGACGAACATTTAGTCGCGAATTCAAGCTCGCCGCGGTGCAGCAGGTGGTCAGTGGTGAGCAGCGTCCGGCCCAGGTGTGCCGGGAGCATGGACTGGCCGAAGGTCTCCTGTTGCGCTGGCGGCGAGAGGTTGCCGAGCGCGGTGACGCCGCCTTCGGACCGCCCGAAGCGACGAGCACGTTGGCCTTGGAGCGCAAGGTCGCGGAGTTGGAGCGGTTCTGTGGACAGCTCGCCCTGGAGAACGCGGCGCTAAAAAAGGGGTTGAGCACGCTTCCGTCGCGGAGCGGCACGCGATGATTGCCGTCGCCCAGACGACCTATCCAGATCTCTCGATCCGGCAGCTGTGTGCCGCGGTCGGAGCTGGTCGCACCTGGTGGTACACCCGCCCATCAGCGGAGCGCGACACCACATTGCGTGACGCGATCGAACGCATCGTGCTCGAGTTCCCTGGGTATGGCTATCGCCGGGTCACCAAGACGCTCCAGCGCGACGCGTGGGACATCAACCACAAACGGGTGCTGCGGGTGATGCGTGAGGAGTCGCTGCTCTGCCAGCTTGAG
>JBBECJ010000307.1:0-2698 GCA_040881885.1 Thermomicrobiales bacterium
GACATGGGCGTTCTCCGAGGACCGCAACCGCCTGCGCCCGCGTGGGAAGCACCGTTCGTCAAGAGGACGCCTCACGGCGTGGGCCGGGACGGAGCCACGGCCCCTACCGGAATCGGGCGGACATCGTCTGTCCTCGATACGATTCGCGGCGGGCGTGGCTCACCTTGCCGCGCGGAAGTCCGCGACATGCAGCTTGAGACGTTCGCGGCCGTCCCAGATGTCGCGGCGCAGGTTGGTCGCGAGGTCGATCCGCGGCGTGTCGAGCAATTCGCGCAGGCGGAGTCCCGCGTTGAAGAAGACAGCGCCATGTCCGCGTCCGCGTTCATCTACGGCCTGGAAGAGCAGGTGCCGGCCGTCGCGGCTCGTTTTCTGGTAGCGGTGTCGCACGTTACGCAGCAGCAGTCGCGGCTCCTCGTTTCCCCGCCCGAGCGGTTCGAGGCGGCTCAGTAGCGAGACCGTTCCGAGATGCAATTCGTCGTGCCTGACGATGGCGTCGAGCGCGATCTCACGCGCAGGAAACTCTCCACCCAGCATGTCGAAGACGGTTGCGCACAATTCCCGCTCGAACCGCTCCAAATTCGATGTCGGGAGCGTCAGGCCGGCGGCGTTGCGATGGCCTCCGAACCGGTCGAGCAGCGCGGAACTGGCCGCGATCGCTTCGACGATGTTGACGCCGCCGCTCGACCGCGCGGAGCCACGGCTGACATCCGGCCCGCGCTCGAAGACGATCGCTGGCCGGTTGTACGCCTCGGCCAGCCGGCCGGCGACGAGGCCGACGACGCCGATCCCCCACGATTCACCTGATACGACAATGGCGGGCATCGCGCCCGCGTCTTCGCGTGCGCTGATGCTGGCTTCAGCTTCGGACTGGATGCGGCGCGTCATCTCTTGGCGAGCGACATTCAAGTCTGAAAGCTTGAGCGCGAGTGGTGTCGCGGTCGTCGCATCGTCGGCCATCAACAAATCGAGCGCGGCCTGCGGCGAGTCGATCCGGCCGGCCGCGTTGAGGCGCGGCCCGATCACGTAGCCGATCTCCCAGGATCCGACCGTCTGTTGGTCGATGCCCGCCGCCGCGCAGAGCGCTCGCAGGCCCGGCAGTTTCCAGCGGCGTAGCATCGCGAGTCCACGCGCCACAAGCGCGCGATTTTCGTCTCGCAACTCGACGACATCCGCGATCGTGCCGAGCGCCACGTACGGCATGTACATCTCGGCGGCATCGCTGCCAAGCAGCGCGCGGGCGAGCGTGTAGCAGACACCGACGGCGGCGTGGTCTACGAATGGGTAGCGGTTGTCGGGCCGGCGCGGCGAAACGTAGGCGACATCCTCGGAAAGCGGCCCAGCGTAACGGTGATGATCGACGACCACGATCTTCACTCCGTGACGCAGGAGTTCTTCGAACTCGGCGCGATTGCTGCTTCCGCAGTCGACGGTGATGAGCAACTCAACTTCGTCGCCAACCAGTCGCTCGACCATTTCCGGTGTCAGCCCGTAACCATCGTCCATCCGGTGCGGAATCACGGCTGTCGGTTCGCCACCGAGCCGCCGCAGGACGCGCAGGATCATCGCCGTCGAGGTCAAACCATCGACATCATAATCGCCGAAGACGACGAGCTTCCTGCTGGCCGCGATCGCTGACTTGATCATGCAGACGGCCCGCTCGACATCCGGCATGAGCAGCGGATCGCCAAGCGGAATCGTCTCTGGCGCGAGAAACCGAATCGCGGCGTTGGCGGTCCGGATACCGCGCGCATGGAGGACGGCGCTAAGCAGTGGTGAATCGGCGATGGCGAGATCGGCGGCCGACAGCGGTTGTGGCTCTACCCAGATCGTCGGCGCTTGGGTAAGGGTGCGTGCGATCAACGGCTGTCTGCTTCCTGTTGCCGTCCGGCGCCAACGCTAACGTTTGGGAGTAGTGTCGTTCTCGATTGTCGCGATCGTTGATCGCTCGACGTGGACCGTTTCAGCCAACTCGGAGCCAACATAGTGCTCGTGTTCTCCAACCCGGACGAGCAGCGGGCCTCCGAACGGCTGGCGTTCGACGACGCTGACTTCAGTGTCGGGGTAGAGTCCCATCGTTCCCAGGTAACGCAGCTTTTCGGGGCTGGTGTCATCAACGCGGCTGATGATTGCGCGCTCTCCAGGCACGAGCGCCGAGAGGCGGTCGTCCGGCACAGAGGTGATGGCGCCGGAGACAGATGGGATCGGGTCGCCGTGGGGGTCGGTCGTTGGATAGCCAAGCGCCCGGTCGATGCGTGCCTCGAACTCTTCGGAGATCGTGTGCTCGAGCCGTTCGGCCTCGTCGTGGACCTGGTCCCAGGAGAAGCCGAGCGCCTCGGCCAGATACAGCTCAAGCAGTCGATGATGGCGCACGATTTCGAGCGCGGCCTTCTCGCCAGTCGGCGTCAGCGAGACGGAACGATAGCGCTCATGATCGACCAGCTTGAGCTCGGTGAGCCGCTTGATCATCCCCGTAACCGACGGCGCGGCGACATTCATGCGCGACGCGATCGCCTGCGTCGTCGCGCGGTGGCCGTCCTCCGAGAGGCGGTAGATCACCTTCAGATAGTCTTCCATCGCGGCGGTGATGGCAGCCACGGCCCTTGCTCCGGTGAGGGTGAACGGACGGACGATGACGCTAACGGTATCCTCTAGCAGCGGCTCGTGGCAAGTCGTGTTACTGGCGGCGCTCGAAAGCGCG
>JBBECJ010000308.1:0-2679 GCA_040881885.1 Thermomicrobiales bacterium
CGTCCCGATCGGGCGTGGCGCCTCCGAGCCGTAGCCAGCCAGCGATCCGGCCTTTGAGCCGTTCGGTTGGTTCGTCGCTTAGCTGGACCCGTGGTCGCGCCCAGGTCGATCGATCGGTGCGATAAATGGCCCGGCTTCCGCGCCGGTCGAGGAACGCGAACATCTCCTGATATTGGAGCTGAAACCAGTTGTAGGTGATGACCGGCAGATTCGCGCCGTGTCGGTCGGCAGATCCATGTGACGAGAGCTCGGTAGCGTGCAGATAGAGCGGATGGAACTGCCCGTCAATCTGCTCGTTGTCGATATAGACCTCGCGCGACGGCACGAGGCCGGGATTCTCAAGCACAAGTTCCGTGACTGCTTCGTACAGTTCAGGATAGCGAGGGGCGTGCTCTGACGGGCGCACTCGTTTCAGATTGCCGACGCCTTCCGGACGGTTTGTTATCTTCGTCAGGACGCGATTGATGGCTGCATCAGGGTCGCTACTAAGCAATTGCCCCAACCCAACTCGCACGCGCTCGGCGGGCCGGACATAGCGCGGCGCGTCGTCGCCAGTCAACATGATCCTGCCTAATTCATCCGCCGGCACGCCGTTGAACAGGTGTGATGACGCGCGGCGCGTGATCAGGAACCGGTCCCAACCGTGCTCGGGATGGAAAACAGGCAGCACATCAACAGCCGTGTCCGCGAAACGCGCCCGGACGATCTGATTCGCTACGATCCAGCCGAGCGCGTAGGCGAGCCGGTCAGGGGTCGCGAGGTACAGATCGTCAGGCGCGGTCGACTCGGAAAATGTGACGGCCGGAAGGCTGTTGTAGTTCATGTGAGCAAGCGCTACCTGGTCAGCCACGCTCATCATTGCGTTCTCCATTTGAAATTCGATCTCATCGACTTGAACCGTTCTTCCGCACGCTGACCGCCGCCAGGGATGGCATGACCATTGGTCTGGCGTCTCATGCGCTCGCTGCCGCAAGCGTACAGGAAGTCATTCGACGGGTACGAAGCGACGATCCGACGCGATCCGCTCAGCTCGGAAACCTGCCTTCATCGATAACGCGTGGCATCAAATGGAGCGCGCGCGGCGGCAATTCGACGGAGCGATGCTGGTCGGCGGCGAGGCCGAGCTGCTGGTAGGCTAGGTCGCTGACGAAAATCTGCAATTCAACATCGTGGTAGGCGTCGTCCGGCTTGAAAGCCAGCGCGTGGATCGCGCCGTGCCGGGCGCTTTCGGTGATGACGCCGTGCAGAACATTCGTGACTGGGCCTCCACCGATCGACTCGCTGCGGTCGAGGAGGCGGACATGCTCAGGGCGAACGACAACGTCGACCTCACCGTGGATCCCGCTCAGGTCGCTGACGCGCAGGATGCCCAACGGAGTGGTCACATCGAGCGCGCCTCCGGTCTCGGCAATCACCGTTCCGGGGATGACGTTGACCGATCGGACGATATCGGCGACCCTCCGACTCGACGGTCGCATCAGCAACTGGCGTGGCGGGCCGACCTGCAGCACGGCTCCACGGTCGATCAGCGCTATCCGGTCGGCGATCTCGTACGCTTCCTCCAGTTCGCTGGTCGCGAGCAGGACCGGGACGTTGATGAGCCGGCGCATCTCCGACAGCTCGGACCGTGCCTGGCGGCGCGTGCCTGAGTCAAGCGTCGCGAACGGGTCATCCAGCAATAGGATCTCTGGGTCGAGCGAGAGCGCCCGCGCCAACGCGGCGCGTTGCAGCTCAATTTCTGACAAATCGGCCGGGAAGACATCCGCGATTCTGGTCAGTTGCAGAAGCTCGAGCAGCTCGCCGACGCGGCGCTCGGCGTCATTCAACTGAGTGGTGGTCTGATCACGGCGGCGCGTCAGCGAGAAGCCGACATTTTCGGCCACGGTCAGCTGCGGAAAGAGCTGGTGAGCCTGCGCGACGTAGCCAACGAAACGATTCGCCGGCGGGACCGTGAGGTCCCGGCCACTGGAAAACACCGGTTCACCCCGAATCGATATAGAGCCGGAATCCGGGACGAAGACGCCGGCAATCGACCGCAGAACGACGGTCTTACCCGAACCCGACCGACCGACCAGCGCGAACAACTCATCGCCCATCTCGAACGAGAGCGAGAGCATGAAGTCCTTTAAGCGGGTCTTGAGCGTCACTTCGAGCGCAGTCACATCCAGAAGCCTACCCGGTATTCCAATCTGACGCAGGTTTCGCGGAGGACGAGCCTGATAGACTGCCGTTCCGGCGTGCGCCGCCAGCGGTGGCGGTAGGAGCCAGTTCGCGCACCTCGCAAGTGCATAACGAAGGCCAGGCACACGGTGACTTCGACAGACTGGTCATATTCCTGCGAACGCTGCGGCAATCGAGTGAGTATCGATTCGCGCCTCTGGAGCTGCCCGCGTTGCGGCGGAGCGTTCGGGCTGGACGGCCCGAATAAGCTGTCGCCGTCAGCGATCCGCGGGGCCGACCGTACGCTCTGGCGTTACGACGCCGTCCTGCCTGCAAGCCTTGGCGACGGCATGACCCTTGGCGAGGGGCTGACGCCCCTGGTTGCCGGGACGCTCGCTGGCCGTCCAGTCTGGTTTAAGCTGGACTGCCTGCTACCAACCGGATCGTTCAAGGACCGGGGCGCGGCAGTCTTCGTCGCGCACCTGCGGCGGCTGGGGCTGCAGCGGGTGATCGTCGATT
>JBBECJ010000309.1:0-2674 GCA_040881885.1 Thermomicrobiales bacterium
GATGAGCTGGTCGGGCGAGCTCGACCTGGCGGCGAAGGCCGAGGCGACGGCGAAGATGCCGAAGCCGGCGAACAGGCCGAGCCGGCGTCCGAAACGGTCGGAGAGGGCGCCGGCCGTCAGCAGCAGGCCGGCAAAGACGAGCACGTAGCTGTCGATGATCCACTGCAGCTGGCTGCTGCTGGCCGAGAGGTCGGTGACCAGCGTCGGCAGGGCGACGTTGAGGATCGTGTTGTCGAGGCTGATAACCAGCAGGCTCAGGCAGAGAACGATCAGTGTCCACCAGCGTTTGGGGTGTCCGGTGTCCGAGTAGTCGATTGCGCGCATCGATGGCTCCTTGCTCTCTCGTTACGATACAGCATCGTATCGTTATTCGCAGAGTAGCACGCGTGAATACGAAACGCAAGAGTCTCGTAATATTGGCAGGGCGACGTTGCGACGATCGCCCGTACGCGGGCTGGGGACGATACCGAGGGTGTCGGGAAGCCGGAACATGACGATATGCAACAATCGAGGGTATCGACGGGCAACAGTAACGCGCCGGTTCGGCGCAGAGGCAGGGGCAGGGGAGAGATGGCGGGAACGAATGGCAGGCACGGGTTTTCGACACGGGCGATTCACGCCGGGGAGCGGACTGACCCGACGACGGGGGCGCACAACACGCCGATCTATCAGACATCGACCTACGCGTTCCACTCGCTGGAACAGAAGGCGGCCGTCCTGAGCGGCGAGGCCGAGGGCTGGCTCTACACGCGCGCCGGCAACCCGACGACGAGCGCATTCGAGGCGAAGGTGGCGGCGCTGGAGGGCGCCGAGGCAGCCGTTGCCGGCGGGTCGGGGATGGCCGTCATCGCGGCGGCGATGCGCGCCTATGTCCGGACGGGCGACCACATCGTCGCCTCCGACGACGTCTACCACTGGGCGACGATCTACCTTGAGGAAGAGGCGCCGCGCGACGGGATCGACGTGACGCGGGTCGATATCAGCGACCTCGACGCGGTCCGGGCGGCGCTGCGGTCCGAGACGAAGATCATCTACAGCGAGTTTCTGTCGAACCCGCAGATCAAGGTGGCTGACATCGCCGGGCTGGCGGCGATCGCGCGCGAAGCGGGTGTCCTGCTGATCGTCGACAACACCTTCAGCAGCCCGTACCTGTTCCGGCCGCTGGAGCACGGGGCGCACCTCTCGCTGCACTCAGCGACGAAGTATCTCTGCGGGCACGGCGACGCGCTGGCCGGCGTCATCTCCGGCAGCAAGGAGCTGATCGAGCCGATCCACCGCCAGATCCAGATCCTCGGCTCGTGCATCAGCCCGTTCAACTCGTGGCTGTTGCTGCGCGGGATCAAGACGCTGGAGATGCGGATGGAGCGGCACTGCCGCAACGCGCTCGACGTGGCGCGCTTCCTGGAGCGGCAGCCGGAGGTCGAGGTCGTCCTCTATGCCGGGCTGGAGAGCCATCCCGGCCACGCCGTCGCGGCGCGCGTCATGGAGGGCGGCTTCGGCGGGATGCTCTCGTTCCGGTTGCGTGGCGGCTCGGCGGCCGGCAACCAGTTCGCCGACGCGCTGCGGCTCTGCGACCACGCCGTCAGCCTGGGCGATGTCAACACGCTCGTCTGGCCGCACATCCACGATCTGGTGCGCGTCTCGGTCGGCTGCGAGAACGTCGAGGACATCATCGCCGACTTCGAGCAGGCGCTGGAAGCGGTCAGCGGTCTGCCGTCAGCCTGTCCGGCAGGAGCGACATCGGCCCTATCGGACGAGATCGGGAAAGTCGGCAACCGACGCAAGTAGATGGTCCGGAGCGCCGTGGGCGAGGTCGGATTCGCGGAACTTGCCGGTTTGGACGAGGGCGCCGGTCGCGCCGAGGCGGATGGCGGGCAGGATGTCCTGGCGCAGGTCGTCGCCGACCATGAAGACCTGTGATGGGGGCAGGCCGAGGCTGCGGAAGGCGGCGCGGAAGAAGGCGGCGGCGGGCTTGCCGACGACGGTCGCGCGGCGGCCGGTGGCGTGCTCAAGACCCCTGATGAAGGCGCCGGCGTCGAGGGTCAGGCCGGAGGCAGTCTGCCAGGCGGGGTTGCGATGGATCGCGACGAAGGCGGCGCCGTCCAGCAGCAGCCGGAAGGCGTGGTTCAACGCCTGGTAGGTGAAGTTCTCCTCGGCGCCGCCGATGATGACGACGCGGGCGTCCGGGCCGTCGGTCAGCGGGACGCCATCGAAGTCGTCGAGGACATCGCCCTTGACGATCGCGTAGCAGGGCTGGCCGGGATAGCGCCTGCGTACGTACGCGGCTGTCGCGACCGACGCGGTGATGATCTCGTCGTCGGAGACAATGAAGCCGATCTCGCGCAGGAGGTTGCCGAGCGAGGCGCGGGTGCGGACGGTCGTGTTGGTCAGCAGCCGGAAGGGGACGCCCATCTCGCGCAGCATCGCCAGCGCGTCAGCCGCGCCGGGGATTGGGACGCCGTCGATGTGGAGGACGCCGTCAACGTCGATCAGGGCGGCTGCGGGTGAGTTGTGGGTTGGCATTTGCGGTGGGTTCCTTTCGACGATATTGGGCGCGGACGCCGGGCGGATCCGCGAACGTATGGCGAGTCAGGTGGTGGGTGGGGAGCCGGATGGACGCTGGCGCGGCGAGTCGCGCTGGCCGTGTGGGGAACAGGGCGGGTCTCGTAACGTG
>JBBECJ010000310.1:0-2650 GCA_040881885.1 Thermomicrobiales bacterium
CGCACATGCTCGTTCGGCGCGTGCGGCCCCGAGTCCGGATACCCGATCCCCACGTTCGCGATCGGCATCCCCAGGTGCTGGACGAACGACGCCATCGGCCCCGACCCGCCACTCGTCGGCGAAATGATCGCCGGCCGGTCATACACGTCCCAGGCCGTGTCCGCCACCAGCCGCACGAACGGCGCGTCCGGATCGACCCGCGCCGCGTCATACCCGCCGTGCTGGATCACCTCGATATCTCCGAACCCCTGCGCAACCAGATGCCGCTTCAGCTTGTCCAGCAGATCGGTCGCCCGCTGGTTCGGAACCAGCCGGAAGTCCACCTTCGCCATCGCCTCGGCCGGCAGGACCGTCTTCGACCCCGCCCCCTGATACCCGCTCGACAGCCCCGAGACCGTGCACGTCGGCTCGAACAGTGAGCGCCGCTTGCGCTCCAACCCCGTCGCCCCCAGCAGGAACCCGTCGAGCCCGTACGTTTGGCGGATCAGCTCCTCGTCATCGGGCAGCCCTTCCAGCAGCTCCATGTCCCGCGCGCTGGCATCGCGCACATCGTCATACCAACCCGGAATCAGAATCCGCTCGTCCGGACCCTTCAACGTCGCAAGCGCCCACGTCAGCCGCCAGGCCGCGTTCGGAAACTGCGACCCGCCCAGCCCCGAGTGCGCGTCCTTGCTGGCCGTCTTCGCCCGCAACTCGACATACAGATCACCCCGCATCCCGGCGAAGATCTGCGCCTTGCCGTCGTAATCGACCCCACCGAACTCCCATAGGCAACCATCCGCCTTCAGCAGTTCCGTGTTGGCCGCGATGAACGCGTCCAGGCTCCCGGAGCCAATCTCCTCCTCGCCCTCGATCAGGAACTTCACCCCGCACGGCATCCCACCCGTCACTGCCCGCAGCGCGTCAATCGCCCCCAATCGGCAGACGATATGCCCCTTGTCATCCCCGACCCCGCGCCCGTAGATCTTCCCGTCGCGCACATCCGGCTCGAACGGCTCCGAATCCCACATCTCCAGCGGCTCGGCCGGCTGGACATCGTAATGGTTGTAGCAGAGCACCGTCTGCCCCGAAGCCCCGCTCGCCTCTCCAAACACGACCGGGTTGCCGGCTTGCCCTGAGCTTGTCGAATGGGTCGGCATCACCCGCGCCGCCACCCCATACTTCTCCAGCAACCCGCGCGTCAACTCCGCCGTCTCATCAATCGCCTGCCCCTGCGCCGCCACACTCGGCAACCGGCACAACGCCCGCAGATCCTCCAGATACTGCTCGAAATGCTCATCCACATGCCGATCAATCCGCGCGACCAGATCGTCGCTCATCGTGTTCTCCTCCCGACTCATCGTGCGCGAGCGTGGAACCGACAATGCGTAGGGACGGACCGGGTGCCCTCTGGGCGATGTCCGTCCCTACGCATTGTCGGCCGATTGCCGCTGTTACACCTCATGACATACGGTTCTCCGTCGCGCCAGATGCTAACATGCCCCAACCCATCGCCCACCGTTCGGCAGGAGAACCCATGCAACACGACTACGGCCCCTGGCTCAACCACTTCTCCGACGCCCTCACCCCCGGCCAAACCGCCCTCGACATCGGCTGCGGCTCCGGCGACGACACCCTGGCTCTCGTCGAAGCCGGCCTGCGTGTTACCGCCCTCGACCTCAAGCCCGCCAACATCCGCTGCGCCGCCAGCCGGACGACCGACGCCACCTTCCTCGTCGCCGATCTCCGCGCCGGCCTCCCGTTCCGCGACAACCTCTTCAACCTCGCCGTTGCCAGCCTCTCGCTCCACTACTTCGACCGCGCCACCACGGCCCGCATCCTCCACGACATCCAGCGCGTCACAACGCCCGGCGCAACCCTCCTCGCCCGTGTCAACGTGGTCGGCGACACAGCATCGCTATGGGGAACCGGGACCGAACACGAGCCGGACTACTTCGAGGTGCAACCTGGCCTCTTCAAACGCTTCTTCACCGAATCGTCTCTCCGTCAAGCTCTCGCCCCGCACTTCGACATCCACCGGATTTTCCCGATGGCAACCGTCGTCCACGGCCACCATCCGAAACAGACCCTCGTCGTCCGCGCGACACGCCGCGACGGCTGATACGGTCTGGCATCATTCATGGCACGATTCCCAATACGCGCATCGCGTAGGGCGACGGCCGCAGCATCGCCCTGCTCGACGCACGATCCGTCGAATCAGCGCAGTGAGGTCCGATGTACGAGCGGCTCTACAACCACGCCATCGTCAAGATCGACGCCGAACGCGCCCACCGCCTCGCTCTGCGCGGCCTTTCGGCCGCTCAATCCATCCCCGGCGGGCTACGCGCTCTCGAACGCTATGCCCCCGAACCGGACGAGCGCATGCGCCTGCGCGTCTGGGACCTGCCCTTCGCCAACCCGCTCGGCGTCGCCGCCGGACTCGACAAGGACGGCGACGCCGTCGAAGCCCTCCACGCCCTCGGCTTCGGCCATGTTGAGGTAGGCACGATCACCCTCCGCCCACAGCCCGGCAACGACCGTCCTCGTATCTGGCGCGTCCCGAAGCAATCCGCCGTCATCAACGCGATGGGCTTCCCCAGCTCCGGCGCCGCTTCCGTCCGCGCCCGCCTCATCACACTGCGCGCAAAAGGCGTCGTCGGCGTCAACATCG
>JBBECJ010000311.1:0-2650 GCA_040881885.1 Thermomicrobiales bacterium
CGGTCGAGGGACAGGATGATTTCGCCTCGATGCGTGAGGTGGTAGGGCGGCGCTTCAAGCGGCTGGCGACCGAGCCGGAGACCGAAGCCTGGGCGCGTCAACCCGACCTGGTCATCATCGATGGCGGCAAAGGGCAGCTCAACGCCGCACTCTCGGCCCTCAAGGAAGTCGGCGTGTCAGTCTCGACGGTTGGCCTTGCCAAGGAAAACGAAGAGCTGTTCCTACCGGGGCAGCAGACGCCGGTCATCCTTGACCGAGATTCGCAGGCGCTCTACCTCGTTCAGCGCGTCCGCGACGAGGCGCACCGATTTGCCGTATCGTTCCATCGCCAGAAGCGGCAGCAGACGGCGATCAAGTCGGCGCTGGATGACCTGGACGGCGTCGGACCGAAGCGAAAGAAGGCGCTGATCGCCGCTTTCGGCAGCGTCAAGCGTATCCGCGAGGCGAGCGAAGAGCAGCTGGCGCAGGTTGATGGGATAAGCGTTGCCCTGGCCCGGCAGATCAAGGCGCAGTTGTGAATCTAGGATGGATGTGGGAGTGAACGACCAAACTGACAGCGCGGTAGTCGATCGCGCGCGCGGCGTCGCCAGCGAGGCGGACATCGCTCACGCTGTCGATCTGTTGAGGCGCGGCGGCGTCGTCGCGATCCCGACCGACACCGTCTATGGATTGGCGGCCTCGCTGGAGCACCCGCTCGCAATCGAGCGGATGTTCAGCATCAAAGGCCGCTCCGGAACGAAGGCGATCCCGGTTCTTGTTAGCGATCTCAACGAGTTTGAACGTCTGGCTCACGACCTGTCGCCAGCTGCGCTGCGGCTGGCTGAGCGATGCTGGCCGGGCGCGTTGACGATCGTCGTCGAGGCGTCGGACGTCGTCCCGGAAGCCGTCCGGCGCGACGGCACGACGGTCGGAGTTCGGATGCCAAACAACGCCGACGCGCTGGAGATCATATCGGCGGCCGGTGGAGCATTGGCGGTCACGAGTGCCAACCGGTCCGGCGGCGCCGAGGCGCGCTCGGCGGACGAGGTGCGCGTCAAGCTCGGCAACCGGGTCGATTTCGTCGTCGACGGTGGGCCGACAGTCGCGTTTGCGCCATCGACGGTAGTAGATGTCAGTGGCGCCGTCGTTCGCGTCCTGCGCACTGGCGCGATCGAGTCGTGGCGCGTGACGGCAGCGTTACAGGACAGCGCCGAGGAATGACCGATCGCCGGACGCGCCAGCCCGACGGGTCGATCGAGGCCACCCAGGCGTTGGCGCTACGGCTCGCGATTGGCGCGGCGTTGCTGACCTTCGGGCTGTCGCTCTACGCCCGTTCGCTCGATCTGTTGCGGACCGACATTCCGCTCCGGGCGTCCAATGGCCGCCTCTTCTGGCTGGCGTCTGTGATCGGGGTGATTGGCTTCGGGTTCGCTGTCGATCACTTTACCGGCAGGATCGCGTCCACCGGGAGCGTTGTCACTCCACGACCTGACCTGGCAGCCTCAAGCGCGGCGATTCTTCCAGCGCTTGTGGTGTTCGCGGCGTTGCAACTGGTTGCCTGGGACAGCCGATTCGCCGTTGCGCTCTCCGCGTCGTTGCTGGCCGGGGCGGGAGTATTCACCGCCATCGTTGTTCGACACTACCTGTTGTCGGGTGATCCGGCGGTGTTTTCGGGGGCGCGGCTGGTGCAGATGTCGCTGACAGCGGCGGTCGGGTTCCTGTCGCTCTCCCTGGCGCGGGGTTGGATGGCCGGGACTTTGTACACGTTGGTCGTCGTGATGGTGATCGCTGGTCTGCTGTTGTTCCAAGCGTTCGACGGTGTCCGCGCATTTCCGATCCGTCGAGCTGCATATGCGCTGGCTGCAGGGGTCGTGTTGGCCGAGGTTGCCGTCGCATTGAGCTACTGGCCGCCATTGGGCTGGCACGGCGGCGCGATCGTGGCGACGGTCTTCGTCGTCCTGATGTTGACGATTGACGCGATCCTGACGCGGAGTGTGTCGTCCGATCTTGTCGCGCGTTACGCCGGCGCGGGCGTTGGCGTCTGTGGATTGCTGGTGTTTCTCGCTCGTTAGCCCCTGGAGGAACCGTGTCGGAGCAGAAACGTCAAGTTGACTCGCTCCACGATTCGTTGCTGCTGCTTGACCGCCTCGAAGAGCTGCGCGAGGACATGGAAGAGCTGGGGGTCGCGACGCTCGAAGAATTGCGCCGTCGGATTGTTGAGTTAGAGGCGCAACTCGATGACGAGGACCGCGATGAGGCCGACGATGGATCTGTTTGAGGCCAACCGGCTCGCGCGCCTCCGTCAGCACGGCCCGCTGGCGGCGCGGATGCGACCAGCCTCGCTCGACGAGTTCGTCGGCCAGGAGTCGATCCTGGCGCCGGGCAGCGTCCTGCGACGGGCGATCGAGCGAGACAGACTCTCGTCGATTATCCTCTGGGGTCCGCCTGGTGTCGGCAAGACGACGCTGGCGCGGCTGATCGCGACCCAGACGAAGGCGTTCTTCGTGCCGGTGTCGGCGGTCTCGTCCGGCGTTGCCGACCTGCGGGCGGCCGTCAAGGACGCCAGCGACCGGCTTGGGATGCACGGCCAGCGGACGGTGCTGTTCATCGACGAGATCCACCGCTTCAACAAGGCCCAGCAGGACGCGATCCTGCCGTATGTCGAGGATGG
>JBBECJ010000312.1:0-2647 GCA_040881885.1 Thermomicrobiales bacterium
ATTCCCGGCCGGGATCAAGTGGGAGAGCGCGCGTCAGGCGCGGGCCGAACCGAAGTACGTCGCGGTCAACTCCCACGAAGGCGAGCCAAACGTTTACAAGGACCGGCGGCTGATCGAGAGCGACCCGCACCTCGTCCTCGAAGGCATCCTGATCGCTTGTTACGCCGTCGGCTCGCACCGTGGTTACAACTACGTCGGCGGCGAGCATGTGATGGCGCTGGCGCGCTTCAGGAAGGCAGTTCAGGACGCGATCGACTATGGCCTGATCGGCGGTGACGTCCTTGGGACAGGGTTTGATGTTGAGGTCCGAACCCGTGCCGGTGGCGGCGCCTATATCTGCGGCGAAGGCTCGGCGCTGATGTACTCGGTCATGGGTGACCGCGGCCAGCCACGCACGAAGCCGCCGCGCTCGGTCGAAGAGGGCCTCTGGCGTCGCCCGACGATGCTCAACAACACCGAGTCGATCGCCAACGCCGCGCTCGTCGTCCGCAACGGTGGCGACTGGTTCGCCGCGATGGGCACCGAGAAGAGCAAAGGCACCAAGCTGATCACGATGCAGGGACCGCTCAAGCGGCTCGGCGTCGTTGAAGTCGAGATGGGCGCCAACCTGAAAGATCTGATCTTCAACGTCTTCGGCGGGATGAAGGACGGCCATGAGTTCAAGGGCGTCCAGACCGGCGGAGTTTCGGCCGGCCCATTGACCGAGGATCAGCTCGACATCCCGGTTGACTTCGACTCGCTGACGCCGCTCGGTGGCATGCTCGGTTCTGGCGGTTTCGTCATCTTTGACCAGACCGTCTGCGCCGTCGAGTTTGCCCGCTACCTGACAGCCTTCAACCGCTACGAATCGTGCAGCAAGTGCACGCCCTGCCGCCTCGGCAACCCGGCTCTCGTCGAGATCGTCGACCGCCTGCGCTTCGGGAGTGGCCGCTCGACCGACATCATGCTGATCGAACAGGCCAGCAAGCACGTCATCGAGTTGTCGCTCTGTGGCCTCGGCCAGGTAGCTCCGATGCCGCTGCTTTGGATGATCCAGGCCTACCGCGATGAGTTCGAGGCGCACATCAACGGCTCCTGCCCAACCGGCGCCTGCCCAATGCACGAACGAGCAGGCATGGCGATCGCCGCCGGAGCGTAACCCTCTGTCGTTCTGAGCCGCAGCGAGGAACGACAGGGGAGGCTACTCCAACGATAGCCGCAGTCCAACGCCCCGTTCTTCCGCTGCCTTCAGGGCCGCCGCGCAGACGGTCATGTCCTGAATCGCGTTCCCGACTGACTTGAAAAAGGTAATCTGCTGGTCGTCGGTTCGACCCGGCGCGATACCGTCTACGATGTGACCAAGTTCGATCTGGATATCTGCCTCCGAAATGAACCCGCGCGCGAGCGCTTGCGTCAGGTCGCCGGCCTCGTGCAGCGCCGCTTCGACCGCGTCAACGACGATCCTGGCCCGCCCGACCGTCGCGTCTGGAATCTCCTGCATTTGTGGGGTGTAGGAGCCGATCCCGTTGATGTGCGCGCCCGGCTTGAGCCAGCCGTCCTCGAAGACGGCGCTGGTCGCAGTCGTGGCCGTGCAGATGATGTCGGCGCCTTCGACCGCCTCGCGGGCCGTCGCCGCTGGTCGGACCCGCCCGGTGAGGTCGGGCGACCAGACGGCCAGTCGCTCCGCGAAGCTTTCCCGTGCTGCCGCGCCGATGTCGGAGACGCGAATCTCGCTGATCGCGCGCACCGCGCAGACGGCGGTAGCCTGGGTGACGCCCTGCGCGCCCGCTCCGATGACGGCCAGGACACTGCTGTCGCCCCGTGCCAGCAGGTCGGTCGCCGCGCCGGACACGGCACCGGTTCGGAGCGCGGTGACTGTCGCGCCTTCCAGCAATCCGAGTGGTCGGCCGGTTTCCGGGTCTACCAGGACGACGATGGCGTTGATGGTTGGGAGGCCCCGTTCCCGATTGCCGCCGAAGACCGAGACGACCTTCGCGCCGGTCGCGGCTGGCGCGGTTGCCGACGGTGGGACATAGGCGGGCATGAACAACACGACGCCGCTCCCGTCGGGCATGTTGACCGGCGTTCGTAGGGGGCTGATCGTTTCACCACGGCTGTAGGCCGCGAAGACGCTCTTCATCATCTCGATCGCGTCCCGCATTGGGACGAGCCTTCGGATCTCCGCAGCCGTCAACGCTAACATTTCGTCCACCCCCGCCGTTCCAGCCCGCCGTCTCCGTCCGGGCAGTCTAGCACGGTCAGATTCTGGCTCGGCGGGAGCATCAGCCCTTGCGCGCGAACGACGCGGCCAGCCCTGCCATCGCCGCCAACCCTACGGCTGAGACGGTTGACGCCGTCGCAACCGGGCTTATGCGCGCCGCCAATTGCGGTGTCCAGGCCCTCGCGCGACTGTCGAACGAACCGCGCGCGCCGCGATCACCCGGAACTGGGTCGCATAGGTTGTCTGGGCGGCTCGGATCCACCGGTTCGTCAGTCTGCTGCGATGAGTAGCCGGTTTTCGCCAGGAACGTGTCAATGAGTCCAGGGACGAACTTCTGCCCGACAATCGCCTTCAACGCGCTGCCGCCGATCACCATCTCGCGTGGGTGGTGTTCGGCGGCCCAGAGCACTGCTTCAGCGATCATCTCCGGCTGATAAATTGGCGGCA
>JBBECJ010000313.1:0-17081 GCA_040881885.1 Thermomicrobiales bacterium
CGGGACTCGCGAGCACGTCTGGGTGGGGATGCGCCCGTTGACACCGGACGGCCTGCCAGTGATTGGACGCGCGCCAGGCGGCGACAACTTGTATGTCGCCACCGGCCATCAGATGCTCGGCATGACCCTCGCGCCCGCGACCGGCCAGGCTCTCGCGGAGTTGATGCTTACGGGGCAGAGCGAGGTCGATCTGTTCCCATTCGATCCGTTGCGCTTCTAGCAGACTCGGCCCCAAGGCAACGTGAGCGTCTCTGAGTACGGATCTAGGCACCACCAGGCGCCGCCACCTGGCAGGACAACGACCTGATCTTCGAGCGCGGCGACGGAACGGTCATGCACTCGAACAATGTCACCCACGCTTTCCCGCGCCGCGTTCGGCAACTGAACGCGACATTCTCGAAGGATCAACAGTTGCCAGTCATCCGCCTGCACGACCTCAGACACACAGCCGCGACGCTGATGCTGGCGAACGGGGAACACCCGCGTATCGTGCAGGAACGGCTCGGACACTCCGACGTGGCTATGACCTTGAACCGCTATTCACACGTCACGGAGACGATGCAGCGCGACGCGGCCGGCCGGCTGGCGAAGCTGCTCGGATGACCATGTTTGCAGCGCGTTTGCAATTGACTGCAAACGCGCTGCGTTTCCCTATCTACAAGCCAAAAATTCGTGAATTGTGCGGAACCCGGGACTCGAACCCGGACGGGTTGCCCCAACGGTTTTTAAGACCGCAGCGTCTGCCATTCCGCCAGTTCCGCGGGAGGGGTGAACGCCAGTCACCATGATAGTAACAGCAGGCACAAAAAAGCGGCCCCGCGAGGGGCCGTTCTGGAGCGGAAGACGAGATTCGAACTCGCGACCTTCTCCTTGGCAAGGAGATGCTCTACCACTGAGCCACTTCCGCATGTCAGTCGTCCTGACGCCCCGTATTGTACTCAGCGGGCCGCGCGTCGTCAAGTTGGAGCGATCCAGACGGTATCGAAAAGTTGTACACTGACGGGCGCGAATCGATCGCGCACTGGCGTCACCGAGCGAGAGGACGAATCCCCCGGGCATGCTCGATTTCCTGACAAGTGACTACGCAATCCTGTTGACTCTCGTGCTGATCGGCGGCTTCGCGATCCGGCCGCACCTTTGGGTCGTGCGCCGGATGTGGAACGATGAAGTACCGTGGGCGAGGACGGCTTCCCGAATTGTGCTCGGTACGCTCGGCCTGTTTGTTGTCTGGACGACCGTTCTGGACAACTGGCGGCAGATGCTGGGCTACCTCGTTTCCGAGCGCGACCGCTGGAAGAGCGACCTGTACTTGAGCGCTCCGCCGTCCGATCCCGTTCGCTACGTGTCGCTTGGCCTGGTCGTGGCGTCGGTTCTCGGCGCGGCCTATCTGTACGCGCGTTACGCGCGCGGCTACTTTATGCCGATTATTGCCGGGCCGATTGGGTTGGTCGTCTTTTATGCCCTCAACGGGTTCCGTATGCGATTCGATGTCGTTGGTTCGCTCTGGCAGGGCGGCGTCGATTGGACCAGCCCGTTCGAGGTAGGGGCGACGCTGACGTGGTTTGGCGTCGAACAATGCATCATGTTCGTGCTGATCGTCAGCGCCTTCGCGTTCCTGTGGGGACCGACCGCGATCGTCGTCTCGCTGATCTACCGACGGACGATTGGGCGCGAGACGGTCGTCGAGCCTGCCATGTACCGCATCCTTCGCGAGCGCAAGGTGGCCCGGCAGCGGCGCGACGCTCGCGGCTGATTCCCTCTCGTCCGGTCGGCTACCGCGACGCATTCGCAATCGACGAGACACAGCGTGGGCCGCTCAAATCGAGCGGCCCATTGCGTGCGATTTCAGAATGGACGATCAGTCCCAGTTCATGATGAATACCATCAGGATCGCGACGATGTTGACGATCTTGATCATCGGGTTGATGGCCGGGCCGGCCGTGTCTTTGTAGGGATCGCCGACCGTGTCGCCGGTAACGGACGCCTGATGCGCCAGCGAGTTCTTTCCGCCGTGGGCGCCGGACTCGATGTACTTCTTGGCGTTGTCCCAGGCGGCGCCGCCGGTTGTCATCGAGACGGCGACGAACAGGCCGGTCAGGATCGAGCCGATCAGGAGTCCGCCAACCGCCTCCTTGCCGAGCGTCACCGCCAGCACGATCGGAACCGCCACCGGCAGCAGGGCTGGAATCGTCATTTCACGGATTGCCTGGCGCGTGACGATATCGACGGCGCGGCCATACTCCGGCCGATCGGTGCCTGCCAGGATGCCCGGCTTCTCCCTGAACTGGCGCCGGACCTCGATCACGACGGCGCCACCGGCGCGACCGACCGACTCCATCAGCAGCGACGCAAACAGGTACGGCAGAGAGCCGCCGATCATCAGCCCGATGATCACGTTCGGGTTGGAGAGGTCGAACGGAATCCGCGTCTCCAGCTCAAGGAAGAACGTCGCGAACAGGACGAGCGCCGCCAGACCAGCCGATCCGATGGCGTAGCCCTTCGTGACGGCCTTGGTCGTGTTGCCCACGGCGTCTAGCGGGTCGGTGATCGCGCGGACCTCGTCGGGCATCTCCGACATCTCGGCGATGCCGCCCGCGTTGTCGGTGATCGGGCCGAACGAGTCGATCGCGACGATGATACCCGTCATCGACAGCATCGCCATCGCTGCGACGGCAATCCCGTAGAGCGCAGCGTCAGGATCCGAGCCGGTCGCGAGGTTGTAGGCGATATAAATCGCTCCGGCGATGACGAAAATCACCGGTGCCGTCGATCGCATCGAGACGGCCAGGCCGGAGATGATGTTGGTGCCGTGGCCGGTCTCCGACGCGCGCGCGATGTTGCGGACAGGCTTGAAGCTGGTCGACGTGAAGTACTCGGTGATGACAACGATCGCCATCGTCACGACGATGCCGAGCAGCGCGCAGATGAATAGCTTGAGGGTCGGGTCTAACCCGAACGAGACGCCGAACAGACTGGCTTCTTCGTCACCGATGACGCCGTTGTCGTCCATCAGCCAGAGCGTGATCGGATAGAACGCGATGGCAGACAGACCGGCCGCGCCAAACAGCCCCTTGTAGAGCGCTCCCATGATCGAGCCGCTCGCGCCAGTCCGGACGAGAAACGTCCCGATTATCGACGCGACGATCGAAGCAGCCCCCAGCACGAGCGGGAAGACGATCGCCTTCTCATTGCCTGGGAAAACTAGATGGCCCAACAGCATCGCCGCGATCGCGGTGACGGCGTAGGTCTCGAACAGGTCGGCTGCCATTCCGGCGCAGTCGCCAACGTTATCGCCGACGTTATCGGCGATAACGGCCGGATTGCGTGGATCGTCCTCGGGAATGCCGGCCTCGACCTTGCCGACCAGGTCCGCGCCGACATCGGCGGCCTTGGTGTAGATGCCGCCGCCGATCCGGGCGAAGACCGAGATCAGCGAGCCGCCAAAACCGAGGCCGATCAGCGAGTTGACGTTGTCGGTGATGGCGTAGAATCCGGCTACGGAGCCAAGACCCAGACCGACGACGAACATCCCGGTAACGGTGCCGCCCTGAAACGCCGTCGTCAGCGCCGGCGCCAGGCCGGTCCGGCCCGCCTCAGCGGTGCGCACGTTGGCGCGAACAGCCACGCTCATGCCGATGAAGCCGGCCGCCGCCGACGCCGTCGCGCCGACGAGGAAGCCAATCGCCGTCTCGACATTCAGCAAGAGCGCGAGCAGGACAGCGATCACGACCGCGACGATCGCGACGACCGTGTACTGCCGCTTCATGTAGGCTTCGGCGCCCTCCTGAATGGCGCGCGCGATGTCCTGCATGCGTTCGTTCCCAGCCGGGCGGCTGAGGACGGAACGAGCCAGGAACAGGCCGAACAGGATCGCTGCCGCCGCGGCCACGAGGGCTGCGGTAAGACCCAGTCCTACGTCTGACACAGATTCCCATCCCCCTGATTGTGCGCAAAAAAACCCACCCCCTCTGCGTGGGCAGTCGGCAGTATACCGATTCAGATGGGAATCGGGAATATGTGAGTTGGGATTCAGGTCATCTGATTCCCGGCAGCGACTGGCTACCAGGCGTGCTCGTGGAGCGTCTCATGGAGGGCGTCAACGTTCGCTGGAATCCGAACCGCCGTCAGATCCTGGACGACCTCAACGAACTGCTGATCGTTGAACGGGTGACCGATGAGCACGCAGTTCATGCCACGCACGTAGTCACCGTAGAAGCGCACGAACAGGATGTCCGGCGAGCAGACGACAATCGGCACTTCATGTGTCGATGGATGCTCCCTGAGACGCTCCACAATCGAGGTGGCCGAGAGCGCGCTGCCGTATGTCGCCTCCACGACAACGGCGGCGGGCCGCGTTTCGCGAACAACGTCGATGGCGGCTGCGTCGCGCGCGTGCGGCACAACCTCAAACCCGCTCGCTTCGAGCAGCCTCGAGATTGTCCAACGAAACGTCGGCTCGTTGTTGACGATAACGACCAACGGTTTTCCGAGCATTGCCACCCTCTCATTCCATGGATGCTGACGTACGTACGCAGCTAAACGCACGTGCAGTGCCACCCAGGCACACAACCTGGCGGTTCTTGCACATGGCGCCGGGACGGGGGTTGCGCTCCACTCCGTTGTCATGTGTGTTGTGCGTGACCTGTCGATAGCGTGACGCCGGACGAAGCCATCGATTTTTCGCTGTCAGACGATGCCTGACTGACATACTGACGGAATCGGAGGACAAACGAATGCGACCCACCCGAAGGCAGGTCGCGTTCGACTCTGGTGCCGAGGGGCGGGATCGAACCGCCGACACTACGATTTTCAGTCGTATGCTCTACCAACTGAGCTACCTCGGCATGAGGTGGTGAGGCTGGTGGCTGTGATCACCGTGCGATGGTGGGCGATAGAGGGCTCGAACCTCTGACATCCACGGTGTAAACGTGGCACTCTACCAACTGAGTTAATCGCCCGCGCAATAAACCTCTCGGTGCCCAGGAAGGGACTTGAACCCCCACGCCCTTGCGGGCACTAGCCCCTCAAGCTAGCGCGTCTGCCTATTCCGCCACCTGGGCAAGCCTCAAAGCCTCCGCTCGAGCGCAGTAAAGTATATCCCGGCCCGGAAGCGGAATCAAGCGACCCGGTGACATGTTGTCCAGCGGCAAGGTCGCGATTTGTCCACGAGTCCGCTACGGTTCCGATGCTATCATGACACGGATATTCGCCGCTTGATTTGGCGACCGGAGACGTGAAACGGTCCGTTGGGGACGTGGGAGGAATGGAAAATCTATGCGAGGCAAGGTCACGGTCGTCGGCGCCGGAAACGTCGGTAGCGTCGTCGCGCAGAAGCTCGCGGAGCGCGACTACGCGGATGTCGTGCTGGTCGACATTGTCGAGGGGATGCCGCAGGGCAAGTCGCTCGATCTGATGCAGTCAGGGCCGGTGGTCGGCTACGACACGAACCTGACCGGCGCGAACTCCTACGAGGACACCGCCGGATCGGATGTGGTCGTTATCACCAGCGGGATCGCCCGCAAGCCGGGCATGAGCCGCGACGATCTGTTGCGCACCAACATGGGCATCGTCAAGAGCGTCACCGAGCAGGTCGTGGCTGCCTCGCCTGAGACGGTCATCATCGTCGTCTCGAACCCGCTCGACGCGATGTGTCACGCCGCCTTCGACGCCGCCGGCTTCCCAAAAGAACGTGTGCTCGGGATGGCGGGGGTCCTCGATTCGGCTCGTTTCCGCGCGTTCGTCGCGATGGAGCTTGATGTTTCGGCCGAGGACGTGCAGGCGATGGTCCTGGGCGGACACGGAGACACGATGGTGCCGATGCCGCGCTACACGACCGTCGGCGGTATCCCGATCACCGAACTACTGTCCGAGGAGCGCATCGCGGCTCTCTCGGAGCGAACCGCCAACGGCGGCGCCGAGATCGTCGGCCTGCTCAAGACTGGCTCGGCTTATTACGCGCCGGGCAACTCGGCGGCCCAGATGGTCGACGCGATCGTGCTGGACAAGAACCGCGTCGTCCCGGCCAGCGTCCTGCTCGAAGGCGAGTACGGCATCAACGGTCTGTTCGTCGGCGTGCCGATCAAGCTCGGCGCCGGCGGAGTCAAGCAGATCATCGAAGTCTCGCTGACCGATGACGAACATGCGGCGTTGCAGACATCGGCCGGAGCGGTCCGGAGCCTGGTTGACGCGATGGCGGCGCTCTAGCCGGCGCTGATCGGATCAGCGACAGTCAGGGGGAGATGGGCATCGGGCGCGACTGGGACAATCCGGAGCAGATGATCAGCGTCGATGACGCGCTGGAGCGCATCCTCGCGCGCTTTTCTCCGCTCCCCGCGGTTGAGACGCCGATCGTAGAAGCGCTCGCCATGGTCGTTACTCGCGACATCATCTCGACCGTCGATGTTCCCCCATTCCGCAATTCAGCAATGGACGGTTACGCCGTTCAGAGTGCCGATACGGCGGAGGCTCCTGTCATGCTGCGCGTCGTCGCGACGGTTGCTGCCGGAAGCATGCCTGACTGTCGATTGCGCGCCGGTGAAGCCATCCGAATCATGACCGGAGCGCCGATTCCAGAGGGCGCCGATGCAGTCGTGCGCTTTGAGGAGACCGATGAGCGCGCCAGATCGATGTCCGGCGCTCAACTGACCAGGATCAGCGTCTCACGCGCCATCACTAAAGGCGAGAACGTCCGTGAGGCTGGGGAAGACATCCATGCTAATCAAGCCGTGCTGTCAACTGGAGCGCGGCTCGGCCCAGCCGAGATCGGAGTGCTCGCGTCACTAAACATGGCAACTGCCCCCGTCCACCGGCGTCCGCGTGTCGCGATTCTCTCGACTGGCGATGAGGTGGTAGACGTTGGTCCTGAACTGTTGCCGGGGCAGATCCGCAACAGCAATTCGTATACGATGTCCGCGCTCGTTCGTCAGGCGGGCGGCGACCCGATCCTGCTCGGCGTTGCCCGCGACAGCTCCAGTAGTCTGACAGCGAAACTACGCAGTGTTGAACGGCCCGACCTCTTCATCACAACTGGCGGCGTATCGGTCGGTGACTACGATGTCGTCAAGGATCTCCTACGCGCGGAGGGCAGCGTCGACATGTGGCAAGTGCGAATGAAACCTGGCAAACCTCTCGCCTTCGGGAAAATAGGCGGTGTCCCGTTGTTGGGCCTGCCGGGCAATCCCCTCGCCGCGCTCGTCTCGTTCATCCAATTTGGCCGGCCTGCGATTCGCAAGATGCTCGGACTTACGGAGTTGCTCCTACCAGTGATAGACGCCGTTCTCACTGAGCAGGTGACGAACGCCGGAGGTCGCCGTCACTTCGTGCGCGCCATCGTCGAGCGCGCCTCACACGGTTTGGAAGCTCAACCGACCGGCGGCCGGGGCTCCGGGCTTCTGGCGGGCGCCATGCATGCCAACGGCTTCATCGTCATCCCAGAGGGGCGAGTCGTTGTTGACGCGGGCGACACGGTGTGCGTGCAGCTATTGGACGACGTTCTCGTGACGTAAGAGCGATGCAGTCCTCGCAAACGCATCACGCACGACGCGGCACGCCGACCGCCATACCCTCCACGAACGGATAGTCACCGCCATGACGGATGCCGTCGGCATCGACGTGGATCGCCGCTGGGCGCGAGAAGTTGCCGCGATAGCCGGTTGCCGGGCCACCCGCGTTGATGAACTCGTTGACGACATCGACGCGATGGCCGCGGCCGCGCAGGTCGGTGATCGCGGAAGAATCGATCCTGTCGTCGGCCAGGATGTGGCCGAGCGAACAGTCGATCCGCGGAGCCGAGATGGCTGGCTGAACCGGCAGACCATGTTCGAGCACATTCAGCGTCACCTGCGTGACGGCGTTGGTGATCCGGCGCGAGCCCGGCGCGCCGACGGCCAGGACGGGCCGGCCATCGCGCTCGACGATCATCGGCGTCATGTTTGACAGTGGACGCTTGCCCGGAGCGACACTGTTCGGCGCGCCCGGCTGAGGGTCGAACCACTGCAGGGCGCAGTTCATGACGACGCCCGTGTCGCCGGCCACTCCCAAACCGGTCAGACCGCCGATTAGCGTCTGTGTCATCGAGACCATGTTGCCGTGAGCGTCAACCGCGCAGATCTGGGTTGTGCCGCCGCCGCCAGCCTGCGCCCCAACCGGCGCTCTCCCGACGTTGCCGGGGAGTGCCGTCGCAATCGCGCGGTTCCGGTCGATGGCGTTGCGTCGGCCGACGAGATATTCGTCAGAGAGTAGAGTTTCGACGGGTGGATCGCAGAACTCAGGGTCGCCAAGGTAGGCGTCGCGGTCGGCGAAGGCCAGCCGGAACGTCTCGGCCATGACGTGCAGGGAGTCAGCGCTGTTATGCCCCATCCCGGCCAGGTCGTAGCCTTCCAGCATTCGCAGGGACTGGATCGTCGTCAGCCCCGGCGACGGAAGCGGCACGCCCAGCAACGTGTAGTCGCGATACGTGGAACGCAATGGCGCTACGACGCTCGGACGGTAGGCGGCGAAGTCAGCGGCGTCCAGGATGCCGCCCTGTCCGTTGACGAAGACGATGATCGATCGGGCCGTCTGACCCTCGTAGAACGCGCCAATGCCCTCGTCAGCGATGGCTCGCAGCGTCCGGGCCAGGTCAGCCTGCCGCAGGACCAGTTCGCCGTGGGCCATGCCGGGGTCGCCGTCCTTGAGGAAGATCTCAGCCGTCTTCGGGTTTGCGCGGATGCCGGCCAGCTCCTGGACGAGCCGCAAGGTCAGTAGCCAGTTGAGCGGCATGCCGTTTTCGGCCACGTCGATCGCTGGCGCCAGCGAGCGCGCCAGCGAGATTGTCCCGAACTGTTCCAGCGCCGTCGCCAGCCCAGCGACCGTCGCAGGAACTGCTGCCGCCATTGGTCCGGCGAACGCGACCGTCGTCCGCGCCGCCAGCGCCTCCGGCGTCGCGCGGGATGGCGCGCGATTGCTGAAGTCGACCACCCAGGATTCACCGGACGCCGCCCGGTAGACGAGATAGCCAGCGCCGGCAATCGTGCAGTTGTACGGTTCCATCACGTTCATCACCCAGGCGGCCGTCACGGCGGCATCGACTGCGTTGCCGCCCTCGGCCAGCACTTGCGCGCCCGCCATCGCCGCAATCTCCTGCTTTGCGACGACCATTCCTCCGTCGCAGCTTGCGCCGGTCTTGTCCATCAGCCACTCGGACCTGATGAAGTCAGTCAACTATCGCTCCTTCCAAATCAAACGTTAGCGGTGTTCGGTTCGCGCTGGCGATGTAGTTGTCGGTGACGACCGTCTCGGTTCCCGTTACCCTCGCTCCGTGCGGGACGTTGCCTGGAATGACCGCCACCTGCCCGGCGCGGAGGATGACCGGCTCGCCGTCGACCTCGAACTCGATTTCCCCGCTGTGGACGATCGTGACCTGCTCTTCTGGGTGCTGATGGACCGGGAAGACGCAGCCGGGCTGGTACGTGTAACGAATGACAGTGCAGGTCGCGGTCACCAGCGCCTGGCGACGAACACCAGGGAACACGTCGGTCGATTCGATTAAGTCCCAGTCGAACACCAACGCCGGCTCAGGCATTGAAGCGCCGTACCGGCAGGCAATAGACGTGGTTGGTCAGTGTTCCAATCCCGTCGATCTCAATCGAGACGGTGTCGCCGCTCTCAAGCGTGAACTCGGATGGCGGGACGATCCCGGTCCCGGTCAGCAGGACGGTCCCTGCCGGGAAGTCGAGCGCCGAATACAGGCAGCTCACAAGGTCATCCAGCGAGCGGTAGAACTGGCTGGTCGAGGTCTGTCCGCTCCAGCGCTCGCCGCCATCGCGCTCGATTCGCAGCCGGATATCGAGGTTCAGCGGGTCGTCAAGTTCGCCAGGCAGCATGATCCAGGGTCCGAGCGCGCAGGAGCCGCTAAACATCTTGGCCTGCGGAAGGTAGAGCGGGTTCTCGCCCTCGATCGAGCGTGAGGAAACGTCGTTGCCGATGGTGTATCCGGCGATCTCGCCGTTGCTGTCGATGACGAGCGCAAGCTCTGGCTCGGGAACGTCCCAGCTTGAGTCGCCGCGAATCGCGATTGGCTGAAAGTCGCCGGCGCAGCGCCAGGCGGCGGCCTTGAAGAAGATTTCTGGCCGTTCGGCGTCGTAGACCCGCGCGTAGACGTCCACCTGGGTGGACTCCTCCATCCGCGCGTCGCGGCTGCGCTCGTACGTCACGCCGGCCGCCCAGATCTCCTGCTCATCGACTGGCGCCAGGCAGGCGACTTCGTCGAGTTGGAGGCTGACGCTCGACTGTTGGCGCAGCGTGTTGATGCGGCGCGAACGTTCCTCATGGTTCAACTGGAGTAACTCAGCGAGTGTGCCATCCAGGGCAACGACGTGCTGAGAGTCAAGATCGACCCACGCCAGCATCTTCGCGTCGTGAGTGCTCTCGCGCGGCCTGATATACGCTAGCGCCATGCTGCTGCTCCCTTGTTACCCGAGGCGGTCTTGGACGGCTCGCCCGCCGGCCAGCGTCAGGACGCTCGTAACCCCAAGTATCTCCTCCTCCGGCACGCTCAGGATATCGCGGTCAAGAACGGACAGGTCAGCCAGCTTACCCGGAGCGATGCTGCCCTTGATGTCGTCTTCGAATGTCACCCAGGCAGCTTCGAGCGTGTATGCGCGCAGCGCTTCCTCACGGCTGATGCGCTCGTCCTCGCCGAGCTGACGGCCGTAGACGGTCTTGCGTGTGACGGCGCTGTAGATGCCGACGAATGGGTTGTGCGTCGTCACTGGCGAGTCGGAGCCGAGCGCCAACGGAACGCCGGCGTCCAGATAGGTCCGCAACGGCATGACCTTCGACGCGCGCTGCTCGCCGAGGCTAGTGACGAAGCTCTCGCCGAGGTTGTGGATAAACGGGATCGTCGCCAGCGCCGGGATGCGGTACTCCCGCATCAACTCCAAGGCGGCGGCGGTCGGCAGGTAGGCGTGGTGGATGCGGTGCCGGATCGACGCGTCGGGCCGCGCGTCCTGTGCAGCCGCGTAGGCGCGGGCGACCAGCTCGATCATTCGATCCCCGCAGGCGTGGCAGTCGATTGACCAGCCGCGTTCGTGGCACCAGGCTATGTTGCGGAACAGGTCGCGCTCGGAAACGACGAATTGGCCGAAGTTGTCCGGTTCGCCAGTGTAGTGCTCGAACATCAGCGCGGTCCGGTCGCCGACGCCGCCATCCGGCATGAACTTGACGGTGTCCAATCGCAACCACGGGTCGCCATAGCCGGTGTAGACGCCGGTGCCTTCAATCCGTTGCTCGACGGTCTCCTCGTCGCTTGTCGTCCCGAAGCCCCACCCGCCGAGGCAGAGCGAGACGCGGACTGAGAGGTCGCCGCCACGGCGCACGTTCTGGAACGCGCGTAGTTGGTCCGGAAAGAGTCCCGGCTCGGCCGCGGATGTGATCCCGAGCCGGTTGTACTCGACGCAGGCTGTCCGGATATACGCCTCGCGGTCGTCGGGGGTAGGCAATGGGACGACGTCTTGTATCAGCCGTTTGGCGCGGTCGCGGAAGACGCCTGTCGGGTCACTGTTCTCGTCGCGGACAATCCGGCCCGCGTAGAGCTGATCGGCCGGCGGATCGGGCGTGTGGCGTCCAACGTCGGCGGCATGCAGGGCCGACGAGTTGGCAAGCAGCATATTCCAGACACGTTCAAGGACGACCGGGTTGTTCGGCGCGACCTCGTCGATGTCGTGCCGGTTTGGGAAGCGTCCGTCGCTCAGCAGGCTCTCGTCCCAGCCCCTCCCGGTAATCCAGGCGCCGGGAGGCGAGGACGCCACCCGTTCCGCGACACGTTCCTTGATATCGTCGATCGAACGGGCGTCATAGAGCTGGACCTCGGTAAGCACCTTGCCAGTCGACATCAGGTGGTTGTGGGTGTCGTTGATGCCGGGGATGATTCGCCGGCCTTCAAGACGGCGGATTACCGTTGCCGGACCGGCCAGTTCCTCGACCGCGCCGGCCGCGCCAACAGCCAGAATCTCGCCATCCTTGATCGCAACCGCCTCCGCCTCCGGCAGATCGGCGTCCATCGTCGTGATCCTGGCGTCGGTCAGGATCAGGTCCGGCGCCAGGTCGCGAATGAGTATCCGAGTCACGTCTCACGGTTCCCTTCCAGGGTTCGACCATGCATCGAATCGTTGAATCAGCGTTTCGATTCAGCGCTGACGATCGCGAACATTAGCTCACGTCAGGGTCGTTGATAACTGGCAGGACGATCCGCGACGGGTACTCCTTCGAATGGTGGATTGTCTGGAGCGCGCTGACCATCTCGGTTGAGCGGCCAGGTTGCTCACCGGTGTTCGGATTGCGGTCGAAGCGCGGGAAGTTGCTGCTGGAGATCTCGACCCGGATCTGGTGGCCCTGCTTGAAGAGATTGCTCGTCGCCCAGAGGTCGATCGTGTACTCGGTCACCTCGCCGGGCGTGATTGGCGTTGCCTCGCTCATCGACGCGCGGTAGCGGGCGCGGATGATCCCGTCGGTCAGGTTGCGCGCGTAGCCACACGGGCCGACATCGACCAGCTTGGCGGTGAAATCGGTGTCCGACGCCGAGGAGCTGGCGTAGAGAATGACCTTGATTGGCCCGGTGACCTCACGCGCCTTTTCCAGTGGAGCGCTGGTGTAGACGAGCACGTCCTCGCGCTGCTCGACCTCGCGCTGGTCCCAGGCGCCGCCGAGGCTGAAGACGCTGTTGCAGCATAGACCGCCGCCACGGGTCGGGACCGGGTTGCGCGGGTTATAGACGAACGAATCGGGCGGGTCGCCGGCCGGCGTCTCCCGCGACAGGGCTCCGTCGCCATTCAACGAGTTGGCTCTGCCGCCGCTGTGGAGGAACCAGTCCTGCCAATCGGTGTTCCCCAACGGCCAGGTCTGCGCGTCTCGCCAGCGGTTGGCGCCCATAACGAACAGCCGGGCCGGCGGCTCGTTCTCGTAGCCATTGTCAACGTCGCGCAGCCAGCGATCGTACCAGCGCAGGTGCATGCCGCCCTCGTCGATGACCGCGCCGGTCGAACGCATACCGAAGTTGATGTCGCCGATCGGATTGCCGGTGCGCATCCCGCCGTGGTTCCAGGGGCCGATCATCAGCCGGTGGCGGCCGTCGTTACTTCCGGCGGCGGAGCGCATGCCGGCGAAGTTGGCGATCGTCCCGCCGAGGAAGATGTCATGCCAACCGCCGATCGAGAAGCTTGCCGCCTGGATGTTCTCCCAACCGCGCGAGACATCCAGACCGGCCCAGAAGTCGTCGTAGGTCGGGTGGTTGACCCAGTCATCGTAGTAGCGCGCGAACTCGCTGAAGGTTGGGTGACCCGTCAGCGGCAGCCGCTCGAACTCGGCTGTCATGTTGTCGGTGGCGTCCATAATGGCCTGGAAGGCCGGCGAGCTGGTGTCACCGTTGTTGGCGCGCAGAGCCGTGTTGATCGAGAGCACCGACAGGGTCCAGGAGAGGTTGAACTGAAGCTCGAACGCGCCTCCTTGATAGGCCCAGCCGTCGTGATAATTGGCGGCAGTGACTACCGGCACGATCGCCTTCAGCGCCGGGTGGCCGGAGAGCGCCGCCTGCCACTGGGTCATTCCGACATACGAGCCGCCGAACATGCCGATCTTGCCGTCGCACCACGGCTGGCTCGCCAGCCAGTCGAGCGTGTCGTAGCCATCCTGGCGCTCGTTGACGAACGCGTAGAATTCGCCTTCGGACTCGAACCGGCCGCGCACGTCCTGAATGACGACCGCGTAGCCGGCAGTCGCCGCTCGAACGGTGAACGGCGCGACACCGGTGACGGCCTTGTCGTACGGGCTACGTGTCAGGAGCGCTGGATACGGCCCCGGACCGGCTGGACGGTATACATCGGCATACAGGATCGTGCCGTCCCGCATCGGAATCGCGACGTTCCGCTCGACACTCAGACTGACCGTGGCCTTTTCCGCCATCCGCGCTGCCCCCCAATCCATGCAATCTGACGACGCGCGGCATCGTAGCACTCTTGGAGCGCTGGGAAAACAGAATGGCTATGCCTGCTGGATCAGGAGAAGTTCGCGTGACGCCCGCGAACAGGCCACCAACTGCAGGTGGTCGTTGCGCGACTCGCCGGACGCTTGATCCATCTCGGTAACGATCACGACCGGGCGTTCAAGCCCCTTGAAGCTGTGGACGGTCGCGACACGGATCTGGTTGGGATCCGGCTGCGCATCCCAAGTCAACGAAAGGTTGCCGAACTTCTGGCCTTCCTGCCAGCGGCTGCGGCGCTGGCGCATTCCGGTCAGGATGACGACATCAGCGGCAGCGATGCCCTCGTCGCTCACAATTCGGTGCAACTCCTGACGAACGGTGTTCTCAGGATCGGCGGTCGTGAAGATCCGCGGTTGCCTGCCCTCTGGCCCTGAGCAACTGACGGTCCTGCCCGCGTAATACGGCTCGATCAGGCGATGGATCGCCTGGGTGTTGCGCAGATTGACAGGCAGGAAGTGCGGATCGCTGTCGAACGGCAGCGACATCCCATCGGTGTAGGTGGTCTGCATGCTGTCAAAGAACACGTACCAGATGTCGTCGGCCGTGTTGAGCAGCGCGCCAAGCGGCACCCACCATTCGCCCTGAAAATCCTGTCCCTCATCGACGAAGATGGCGTCGAACCGATCCGGTATCCGATCGACGGCGTCGAGCAGCAACGTCGGCAGTGTTTCTTTGAAGTACAGGTCGCTGTCGCCGCCGAGCCCATTGTTTGGGATGCCGGCTTGTTTGACGAGCTCGTAGGCCAATTCATGAAAGTGCTGGACGCGCAAGGTGGCCGGCATCGGTTCGAGGCCCTCGCGGATCGACGCGGCCAGATTCTTGTTGTAGCAGGTCAGTAGCGTGTTGAAGCCCTCGTTGGCCAGTCGGCGTGCCTTCTCGACCGCCAGAAACGTCTTGCCCGAGCCGGCGCAACCATCGATCAGCGCGCGACGATGACTTGCGAGCATGTCGAGCACGAAGAACTGCTGCTCGGTCAGCGTTCGAAAACGCTCGCGCTCCTCGCGCATTTGCGCCTTGAGGGCAACCTGAATCTCCCAGGTCGGGCTGATGATATCCGCCAGGACGCGAACTCCGGCCGCGCCGATCCGCGCCTGCTGGTCGCCGAGCGTGTAGGCCATGATCCGCTCGATGGCCTGTTGCATGGCCCCAAAGTCATCCTGATCAAGGATGATCTGGGTCGGCGCGTCCAGCCCGAGCGCGGCGTGCTTGAGCCGCGCGTCCGGGAGCGCGATGTAGCCGGCGCCTCGGCCAACTTGTCAGCGAGGGCGTGGCTGTTGCGTTGCGCCTGGTCACTGGGGTCAGTGATGGCGTGGAGGACGCCGTGACGGTCGATGCTGTGCCACTGGCCGGTCCCACCGTCGCGACTGATCTGACCTCCCTTGACTTCCAGCACCAGCACGCCCCGCTCGGGATGGATGATGATGAAGTCCGCCTCGCCTTGAACCGCGCCGTGCTGCCTGCCTTTCAGCAGCCACTTGACGCCGGCGAAGACGGTGTAGTGGTGGTTAAGCTCCCGTTCGAAAGTGGCGAACAGGTCATATTCGGCGTCGCTCGCCAGTCCTTCGGGGAGTCGTTCCGGATACATCTTCGCCATGCGTCACCTCTGGCGCCGTCCGTTGCCCGGACGGCCAGCGCTCCAGCGCATTCACGAGGGAGTCGCGGCTGACTCAGGCGGCGGTCGTCGAGTCAGCGACATCCTGGCGCCTGGCGCGCTACTCGCGCTCCAGTTCGTTGAGCCGAACCAGGCCGTCGATCAATCGCTGGCGCGCGGCGTGGTCGAGGTCGGCGCCGAGTGTCCAGGCGGCCTGGGCGAGGTCTCCGGCTGCGATCGAGGCGTGAAACCGTTCTCCCAGCGCGCGCAGTTCGAGAAAGCGTTCGTAGTCCGCCTCGACAGCGCGCTCGATCCATTCGATCAGGACGCCGGGCGGCAGGTCGCGCACTCCCGATCGATAGAGGCGGTCGGAGATGACGCGGTACTCTTCGGCGGCAGGCAACCCGCGCAGGCGCGACTCAGCCAGCGCCTGCGTCGCCACGCGCAGCCCGGCATCGGGAATCGTCGCTCCTGTGGGATGATTGCGCCGTACACTCATGTGACGAGTATAGCCGTCATCCGCAAGTCATGGACAGCGTGACACTGTCAGAACGAGGAGCAGGCACACCAATGCAGCTAGGGGTTGTCTTCCCGCAGACGGAGATCGGTTCGGACCCGGCGGTTGTCCGCGAGTACGCGCAGGTTGCCGAAGGGTCCGGCTTCGCGCATCTGCTCGTCTACGATCATGTGCTCGGAGCGAGCACCGCCAACCGGCCCGACTGGCGTGGCCCGTACACCAGTGAGAGCCAGTTTCACGAAGTGTTTGTCCTGTTCGGCTACCTGGCTGCCGTCGCTCCCAGACTTGAGCTGGTCACGGGCGTCGTCATCCTGCCGCAACGGCAGACGGCGCTGGTCGCCAAGCAGGCGGCCGAGATCGATGTGCTGACGGGTGGCAAACTGCGGCTCGGCGTCGGTATCGGCTGGAACGAGGTCGAGTATATTGGGCTCAACGAGCGCTTCAGCAACCGGGGACGGCGCTTCGAGGAGCAGATCGAGCTTCTCCGGGCGCTCTGGACCGAGAATGTGGTCGACTACAACGGGCGCTATCACACGATCGCCGAAGCCGGGTTGAACCCGATGCCGGTCCAGCGGCCGATTCCGGTCTGGATTGGCGGCTACGCGGATGTCGTCATGGAACGCATCGGCAGAATGGCGGACGGCTGGTTCCCCGGCAGCCAGCCGAGCGAGGCCCTGGATCACTCGCGGGCGCTGGTCGAGGAGAGCGCGCGCGCGGCTGGGCGCGACCTTTCCACTATTGGGATGGAAGGCCGGATCTCGCTCGTGCCGGAGGCCGAGGGGCAGTGGGCCGCGCAGACCGAAGCATGGCCGGCCGCGGGTGCGACACACCTGTCGATCAACACGATGAGTCAGGGTCGCACGCCGACGGAGCACATCAAGACCATCCGTCGCTACGCCGAGGTCGTCGGCCTCGCCTGATCACCTCGCGATCCAGCCGTCGCGCCGGTCGTGGCG
>JBBECJ010000314.1:0-2622 GCA_040881885.1 Thermomicrobiales bacterium
GAGTACGGCTGGTCGGGGTCGAGGATGTCGATCAGGTGATGCGGGATGCCTGCCTGCTCGGCCAGCGTCGGCTTGGCGGTGCCGATGTTCATCTCTCGATAGAAGTAGCGCGAGTCGGCGCTGACGACCTCGCCGCCGAACGCCCGCGCGCAGCGGATGGCAAGCTCCGTCTTGCCGGTCGCGGTCGGGCCGAGCACGACGAGGACCGGCAGGCCGCTGGTCAGCGATCGTCCGTCAGCCACGCCGTCTTCCCGTCCGGCTTGCTACACTTGACCGCCCACACGAATGGCAGACGATCGGTCTGCCAGAGCTTGCGGCTGTCGGCTGTCGTTGTTGTCGCATTCATCGAGGTTTCCTGCTTGCGTAGACCACCCCGCCAACTCATCGTCATCGCGGCGATCGTCTCCCTTGCGTTGGCGGCTGTTCTGGTGACCGGCGCGATCATCGCCGTCTCGCTTGATAGCTCTCGCGATGATGTCGGACGCTCGACGTATTTCATCGTCGAATCGGACGAGTCGGTTGATTCGATCGCCGACCGTCTCAACGACGAAGGGCTGATCCGCTCGCCGGGCTACTTCCGCTTCCGGATCCGGCTGCAAAGCAAAGGCGACGATATCGTCGCCGGCCGCTACCGGCTCGACACCGCGATGTCGACCAGCCAGATTATCAACGCCATCACCTCCGAAGACGCCGCCATCGCTCAGGAGGCCGCCATCCAGTTCATCGAGGGCTGGCGCACCGAGCAGTACGCCGAAGCCGCCGTCGCCGCCGGACTGTCGTTCACCGTCGACGAGTTCATGCTGGCCACCAGGGACCCGAAGTGGAACAACGAGTTCGCGTTTCTGCATACCCGTCCGAGCGGCGTCGCGCTCGAAGGGTACCTCTTTCCGGACACCTACAACTTCCGGATGGACGCGACTCCCGACGATGTCATCGAGCGGCTGCTGGCGACCTTTGAGGAGCGGGTCACGTCGGATCTGATCGCTCAGGCGGACCGTCAGGGGATGACACTGCACCAGATCATGACGGTCGCCTCGATTGTCGAGCGCGAGGCTGCCGTCGCGACCGAGCGCGGCACGATCTCGTCCGTCTATCACAATCGCCTCGAGGCAGGGATGCCGCTCCAGGCCGACCCGACTATTCAGTACCAACTTGGCTTGGCGGGCAATTGGTGGCCGGAGCTGACGGCAGCCGACGTCCAGCGCAACGGCGTCTATAACACGTATCTCAACCCCAGCTTGCCGCCTGGACCGATTTGCAACCCCAGCCTGGCCGCCATCGAAGCCGCACTCAATCCCGAGCAGACGCCGTACATCTTCTTCGTGGCAACCGGCGACGGGACGCACGCGTTCGCCGAAACCTTCGAAGAGCACCAGCGCAACATCGACCAGTATCAGCGGGGACAGTAGCAGATGACGCAGCCGGGGCGGATCGGTCTGATCGGTGATCCAGTCGAGCAATCGCTCTCGCCGTCGTTCCAGCAACCCGCCTTCGACGCGCTTGGCCTTTCGATCCGCTACGAGCTCTGGCAGACCTCGCTGGCCGAGCTTCCGGCGCGGCTGGATGACATCCGCTCCGGCCGCGCCCTCGGAGCGAACGTGACCGTCCCACACAAGCCGGCCGCCTTCGCGCTGATGGACAGCGTCACCGACCTCGCCCGCCGGGCGGGCGCGATCAACACGATCTCCGTTAGAGGAGACCACCTCATTGGCGACAACACCGATATCCACGGCTTCATCGTCCCGCTTGTAGAGTGTGGCTTCGACTTCCGAGCTTCCAGAGCCGTCGTCCTCGGGGCAGGCGGCGCTGCGCGCGGCGTCGTTGTCGCGTTGCTCGACGCCGGAATTGCCGAGCTGACGATTGTCAACCGCACCCGCCAGCGCGCCGACGACATCGTCGCGGCGCTCGGCGACGAACGCGTCTCGTCAGCTGGCTTGGACGCGTTGTCCGAGCGGGTCGCCGGAGCACTGCTGCTCGTCAACGCCGCCGCGATCGGCTGGACCGACGCCGCGTTCCCAGCCGGCGCCGACACCTTCGCCCGCCTCGCGGACGGCGCGACCGTCTACGATCTCACATACCGTGAGACGCCGTTCCTGAGGGCCGCACGCGAGGCGGGCTTGTCGACGATCGACGGCCTGCCGATGCTCGTCCACCAGGGCGCGAAGTCGTTCGAGATCTGGACCGGCCAACCGGCGCCGGTCGAGTTGATGTGGCGCAGCGCCGTCGCGGCGCGCGAGAAGCGGGGCGGGTAACGTTCGGTGGAACTCGTCGTAATCGTCCTGACGGCTATCGTCGTTGGCGGCCTAGTCGGGAGCCTGATCAACGTCGTCGCGACCCGGCTGCCGGCCGACGACGAACCGCCGGTTTTCGGTCTTCCCTTGCGCCAATCAACGGGCCAGGAAGACGGATTCGCGCTCGCCCCATTCGTCGGGGCCTGGCAGCGCGATGGCGGCGGTATCGACTGGCCGAAGCTCGCAACCGACATCGCGGCAGCGGCGGTCGTGGCGATCGCGCTCTGGCGACACGACTTCGGCTTCGACGCGCTCCGCGCGGCCGTCTTCGCGCTGGCGCTGTTGCTGATCCTGAGGATCGACTGGCAGAACCACCTGATCTTCACGATCA
>JBBECJ010000315.1:0-2596 GCA_040881885.1 Thermomicrobiales bacterium
TCGGGCATTCGAAGGAAGACGACCTCCTTGACGCCCAGCACGGCGCAAGCGGCGCGCTGCTCGGCCTCGCGGATCTCCATCAACTGCTCGCCGGTCATCGAGAGGTCGTCACTGCCCTTGTCGCCGCTCGTGCCGAGGACGTAGATGATCTCCTGCCCCTCGGCGGCCCACTTCGCGACCGTCCCGGCGCAGCCAAATTCCGCGTCGTCCGGATGCGCGACGGCGACCATGACACGACGTGGGCGCTGTTGTTCTTGTTGGTTCATGCGGTTCCTTTCTTGTTCGAGGGTCGGGATTCGGGAATCGGGATCCGAGACACGGAGTCCACAAGGTGTGTAATGCGGACATCAATCCTTCGATTCCCGGACTTTGCCGTTCCCCGTGTCCCGGATCCCGATTCCTGACCCTCGCGTCCCGCCTATAATCGATCCCAAGCATACGAGCGATTCGATCAGCGGAAGAGGTGCGGCGATGCGCAACCTGCTTGGGCGGCTGTTACAACGCTCGCCAGCGGACCTGGAGCGGATCGCAAGCTTCTGGGCGGTTGAGTTGCGCGGGCATGACCGCCACGGCGATGTCTCGCTGCTCTACCGGACGATGACCGATGTCTGGGCCGTCCGCGACGCCTGGGAGCGCGTCTCCGAGCCGGGCAAGCTGCTGGTGCGGACGCTCGACGGACACGATGGGACAGCCATCGACGCCGCGACACTGGCCAGCGAGACCGGACTGGACCCGACGACGACCGGCCGTGAGATCGGCGTCCTGAATGGCATCGGGATCGTCGCGACCGAAGAGCGCCGCCCGGACGACGCCAAACCGGCTGAGACTGCCTACTTCCTGCCGCGCGAGATGGGGATGATGATCGAGCGCATCGCGGCCGAGCGTGTCGCCCCCTCGCCGCGTGGACTTCCGATCGATGAGCTGCTGGCGATCGTCCCCTACCCGGAAATCGAGGAGGCGGCCACCGCCTGGGGCGCGCGGGTCGTCCCTGCCATGCACGCGCGTGGGGAACTGGTCGGGCTGGTCCTCGAACAGCTCATCCGGCCGGATCGTGTCGAGCGACAGATCGGGGCCCTGTCGGCCCCGGCCCGCAACGCCTGGGCGCGGATCACGACGGCCGGTGGCGTCATCGCGATCGATGAGCTGCTGCCGCCGCGTGATGTGCCGCTGCTGACGCGCCGCAGGATCCTGCGCGAGCTGGCCGCCCCGTTGCTACTCTGGCACGGCTATGACGGCGACCGGCGGCTGGCGATCGTCCCGAAGGCGATCCTCGAACCGGAACCGCCGAAGATTGAGCCGCCGCCAGAACTTCGGCTGGTCGACGCCGGTGATGTCGAAGAACCCGAGTGGGTCTTTCCCCATGCGGCAGCCTGGGACTTGCTGACGATCCTACGCGACGTAGCCGCCACCAATCCGCGCTGGAAACCGTTCTCTGAGGCCGACCCGGCCATCGCGCGGCGGTTGCGCCGCAAGCTCTGGCTGGCCGACCGCGAGACGCTCGAAATCCCGACCGGCTACATCGAGCTGCTGGCGCGGATCGGCGCGTTGATGGGCGTCCTGCGCGAGGACACAAACGAGCGGACCTCAGTTGGCGAGATGGCGCAGTCATGGCGCGAGTCCGCCTTCACGACCGCCAGCCAGCGGATGGTCGCTGCCTGGACAGGCGCCGAGGAATGGATCGAGGGCCGCGCGCGGGTCGACGCGAACCTCTACGGCGCCTCCTGGCCGCGCGTGCGCGAGATCCTGCTGCGCGGGCTGGGCGAGCTGGAGGAGGACCAGTGGCACGACGAAGCACGCTTCGTCGAACGGCTGCTGCGGGCCGAGCCGGAGCTGCTGCGCCAGGCACAGGTGGCCGCCGTCGGCTCAACGCGCCGCGCCGCGCTCGACACCGCCGCCGACGCCCACGAGCGCCGCTCGCGCGTGATGTCGCTCGTGGTAGGGACGACGCTGGAGACGGCCTGCGTCTGGCTCGGGCTGATCGAGCGCTCCTACGAGCGGGCCGGCAGAGCGCCGGTTCTACGGGTAACGCCGTTTGGCCGCTGGATGGCCGGCAAGCGGGTCGAGCCGCAACTGGCGCAACTCGGCAACGCTCCGATCGCGGTTGGCGCGAACTTCCAGATTCTGCTCTACCGTCCGACGCCGCGCCGCGTCTGGGCACTCTCGGCGTTTGCCGAACTGCAATCGCTGGATCGCGTCTCGACCTGGACACTGACCGCCGAAGCGCTCATCCGCGCTCTCGCGACCGCAAACGACCTCGACCAGATAACGACCTTACTCGAACGCCAGAACGCCGCCCCATTGCCGCAGAACGTCTCCTACACGCTGGCCGAGTGGGACCGCGGCTACCGCCGTGTCTGGCTGCGCCGCTCGGTCGTCCTCGTTCCGGAGGACGGCGAAAAGGCCGAGCCAATAGCCGCCGCCCTCAAGGAAGCCGGTCTCGAGCCTGAAGTCCTCGCCGACGGCCGCATCCTGCTCATCTATGACGAACCGGACGCCGGCGAACGGCTCTATACCGCCGCCACCCGCGCCCTCCGCGAACGCGGCTTCGCCCCGCTGGCCGACCCGCAGGCATTGCCTGTTCGACGTCGTGACGCGT
>JBBECJ010000316.1:0-2580 GCA_040881885.1 Thermomicrobiales bacterium
ACCCGACCACGAAGGGCACCTCCTCGGCGATCTCCTGCGCACCGGCGAGATCGGGTACGAGCTGTCGCTCGACCCGCGCACCCCCATCGTCATCGGCGTCTACCCGATGCGGCCCATCCCGCGCACCTAGATCTCGTGTCCGGTGCGTGACCGCACCACTGTCAGGTCGTTGACTTGACACCGAGTTGACCGTGACGCAGTCTGCGCGAACGGTACGATAGTCATGGGTGCGGGGGACCGACCCAGGACGTAAGTACCGCACTTCATCAGAGGTCGACCGAGCCGGACTCCTTCGCGCGAGCTCCGGGATGGGCGCTGACGTTCGGTCGAGCTGGCGCATACACGACGCCGGGGCTTTCGCCGGCGCTAGGAGGATCTCGTGACCCGCGCTCAACTTCTCCGGAAGCTGGTGGTCCTGTCGACCGCCGTGTCCTTTGTGCTCGGAGTGTTCGGCGGCGGGGCCGCCCTCGCCGCGGATAGCCGGATCCTGTACATCGGCTCGGGGCCCCTGCCGGCCGGGAACGGTGTGCTCACGCCGACGGCCGTCACGCAGGGCGGCACCACCAGGATCGACGTCACCGTCCTGAGCGGCGACAACCAGAACATCGCGCACACTGTGCTCTTCTTCCCGATCAACGGAACGAGCCTGGCGTCGGGACTAACCGTGTCCTACGTCTTCGGATCGGACGCATCTTTCTGCGATCCAACCGGTGCGGCTTCGGCGACCAGCGTTCAATGCGATTTCGGCAGCCTTGCCGCTGGCGCCAGCCGGACGGTCTCCATCCTCGTCGACGTTGCGGGCGATTTCTCGTTGCTCACGCCGACGCCGCTGTTCACGGCCAACGTGGAAACCAACAATGAGAATGGCTCGAACAACCAGATCTTCCAGGCCACTTCAGAGTCTTTTGCGGTCGACCCATCCAGTGACAACGACCTGGGCACGTATGTGGAGCCCGGCCTCACGACTGCGCAGACGGTCGGGACCGCCGGGGCGCAGGGCGCAGGAAACAAGCTGACGACGGCCGTCACCTTCCAGCCGTCCCAGGCGAACGGCAATCTCGTGTCGATCGCGGAGGCCCTGGGGACCACGTTTGGCTTTGACTGTCCGTCCGGCTTGAACTGCCAGCCCGACGCGACAACCGTCGATATCGACGGTGGCACGGGCAGCTTCGACACCAGCCCGTACCTGACTTGGCGGTTGACCGCGCAGGTCCCGAAGACGTTCACCCTGTCCAAGGCGTTCGTTGCCCACTATCCGACCGGGTCCACCACGTCCGATTGGCAGCTGTTCTGGAAGGACAAGTCGGGTCGCTGCGGGACGGATCCCGGCGCCACAGTGGAGGCCAACGGGCAGTGCCTCCTCTCGGCCACCCTCTCCAAGCCCGACAAGGCAACGGGTCTTGCGACGCTGGTCATCGAGGTCCTGACCGACCACAACGGCGGCATGCGCTTCTAGACCACCTGCCCGCTCGAGAGGGCGGCAAGCCGCTCCCGGGCGATTGCGGCCAGCACGATGTCGCCCTTCCGTTCATACAGCTCAAGGGCTTCCCGCAGGGGAGGCCCTTGCTGTTCTTCCTGGCCTGCGAGCCAAAAGACCTCTGACAGGGCAACCAGCGCGTCGGCGTGCAGCTCGATATCGACGGTGCCGGCCGCCAGTTCGACCGCCTGACGGGCGAGGGCGACGGCCTCGACGGATCGTCCCGCGGCTGCGAGTGAGCGCGCTTCCACCGTTCGCCAGACCACCTGGCTGAGGACATCGTCGTCGTCGGCCAACTCGGCGGCGATCCGGGCGAAAGACAACCCCTCCTCGCGATCCCCCAGCTGCCAGAGCGCGTCGCCGAGGAGGGCGGCGACCGTCGATCTGAAATAGGTCTCGCCGATGCGCTCGAGGACGGCATAGTCCTGTCGAAGGGCACGCTCCGCGCCCTCCATGTTCCCCGCGAGACGCTCGACTCGGGACGCCTCCAGCGAGGTCGATGCCGCGGTGACGCTTGCGCCAAGTTCGGCGACGATCTCGCGGCTCCGCTGCGCATTCACGCGCGCCTGCTCGAAGCGACCCTCCATCGCCTGGAGCTGGGCGAGGACACCGAGGACGATCGCCTCCGCGTTCCGATCGGTCCGCACATGGTCCAGGTAAGCCTGGCTACGGCGGAGCGCCTCATCGACCGGCGTGCTGCCGTGAAGCGTTGCATAGGCATAGGAGATAGCGCCGCGCGCCGCGAGGCGGGTATCCCCGACCCGCGCCGCCAGGGCGACCACCTGGGCCGCGGCCTCGGCCGCCGTGTCGTAGCGACCGGCCGTGCCTTCGATTACGGTCAGCAGGCGCCATGCACGTGCCATGCCGGCGATGTCGCCGACCCGCTCGAACTCGGCCATCGCATCGCGGGTGTCGGCCACCGCGGAGTCGATCTCGCCGACCGAACCGGCCACGCTGAACCGGAGCTGGTAGATCACGAGCGTCGCGCGCGCGCGGAGCCGGGCCTCGGCGCTCGCTGTCGCGAGCTCGATCGCCTCGTCAAGGATGGCGCGCGCATCGTCGAAGGCGCCACGCTCGATTTGGGCCTCCGCCAGGTCCGGCAG
>JBBECJ010000317.1:0-2580 GCA_040881885.1 Thermomicrobiales bacterium
GAACGTCATCGATCGCTGCGCATTTGCCGGAACGCGCTTCGGGCCGTATCATTAGAGATTGTTGCCCGGCGACGCAGCTCTCATCTGCCCGGTCGTCGGTGACCTGACACTGCGAACTGGGGAAACAGGGAAGAGGGAACCACGATGGCCGGCGTATGCGAAGTCTGCGGCAAGACGCTCTCGTTTGGACACAATGTCAGCTTCTCAAAGAAGCGCACCAACCGCGTTTTCCGCCCGAACATCCAGAAGACGACCGTCTACGAAAACGGCCGCGCCAAGTCGATGCATGCCTGCACGCGCTGCATCCGGACGATGTCCAAGCTCCAGAAGTAGCAGCCAGCCCAAGACGGACATTCAAGCCGCGAACGCCGGATGGCGCTCGCGGCTTTTCGCGCGCTACGCGAAGCGGCCCGCCGACAGGAAGCCGATGTCGTGCTGTGTCTCGCCGTCGATCGCCAGGTCGGCCAGGACTTCGCCGATCGCGCTGGCGAACTTGAAGCCGTGGCCGGAGAAGCCGCAGGCGATGGCGACGTTGGGGTGCTCGGGGTGTAGGTCAATGATGAAGTGGCTGTCGGGCGTGTCGGTGTACATGCAGGTCAGCGTCTCGCGCACCTCGCCCGACGCGCCCGGCAGGTAGCGGTCGAGCACCTCGCGCAGCATTGCGATCTCGGAGTCATCGACCTCGCGGCGGATCGTCTCCGGCGTGGTTGGCTCGCCGATGTCGTGCCGCCCGATCTTCAGGCCGCGGCCGGGAAAGATCGGGAACCCGTAGTACTCTCCCTCGGGAACCTGGAACAGGTAGACCGGGAAGTTCTTCGCGCGAAAGAGGTTCGGCTGCTCCGGCCGGAAGTGGACGTTGACGATCCGCCGCACCGAGAGCGGCAGGCCGAGATCCGTCATGACCTGCCCAGCCCACGGCCCGGCCGCGATCACCAGCCGCTCGGCGTCATATGTTCGCTTGGCGGTCTTGACCCGCACACCGCCATCGCTGGCGCTCCACTCGCACACGCCTTCCTCGAAACGCAGCTCCGCGCCGTGCTTTTCGGCGACGTGGTAGTGCGCCAGCATGCAGCCTTCGGGCTTGAGGTAGCCGGCATTCGGCTCGTAGACGGCGACCAGATCGTCGGTTAGCCGGAAGCCGGGGAAGCGTTCGGCGACCTCCGCCGCGTTCAGGTACTCATGCGGCAGATCGTGTTGCGCCGAGCTGGCCAGCGAGCCGCTGACGAACTCCGAATCCGGCGTGCCGATGTTCAACCCGCCAGTGATCGTCAGCAGGAAGCGCCCGGTCTCCTTTTCCAGCTCGCGCCAGAGCGTGTAGGCGCGCTGGACGAGCGGCACGTACTCCGGAGCCTCGAAGTAGGCCTCGCGGATGATCCGGCTGACGCCGTGCGACGAGCCGTGCGTGTGCTGGCGCTCGTGCAGGTCCAACCCCAGCACCCGCTGCCCACGCTTCGCCAGATGGGCCGCCGCCGCGCTGCCCATCCCACCAAGACCGATCACGATGACATCGTATTTTGGCGAACTCATAGTCCCGCTCCTGTCATGCTCGAATTGCTGTGGCAAAGCATATTGATGACAACGTTTCGCGTCGAGATTTCCCCGGTCATCCCTGGGGGCGCGCGTGTCGTCCATCCAACTGCCAGCGTCACTCAGCCAATCAGCAGATATCGCGCGTCTCCGGCGTAATCGTCGTCGATCCGCGCCTCGCGACCGATCGCGTCGTGAGCGTACGCTACCGCGAACCGCGCCTGCGCTGGGTCGATCTCGCCAACCCAGAGGCCGCCGGGAGCGAGCAGACTGGCCGACTGGCGCAGCAGGCGGCGGTGGAGGTCGAAACCGTCGGGTCCGCCGAAGAGGGCAACGTGCGGCTCGCGGCGGGTGGACGGGTGGCGCTGGTCAGGCCGCAGGTAGGGCAGGTTGGCGAGGATGATGTCGAACGGCTCGTCGAAGCCGGCCAGCAGGTCGGACTCGACCAGTTCGACGCGGCCGGTCAGCCCAAGCCTTTCGCGGTTGAGCGCGGCCACCTCCAGCGCGGCTGGCGATATGTCGGTCGCGACGATCTGAACGTCTGGCCGGCTACCGCCGAGCTCGTGTGCCAGCGCCAGCGCGATCGCGCCGGAGCCGGTCCCGACATCGACGACGCGTCGCGGGCCGGAATGACGAGCGAGCCAGGCCAGCGCATATTCGACGAAGCGCTCGGTCTCCGGCCGCGGGATGAGCACCCGCTCATCCACGAACAGCTCGATGTTGCGGAACCAGCGCGAGCCGAGCATGTAAGCGATCGGCTCGCCCGCCAGCCGCCGCTCGACCAGCGACTCGAAACGCTCGACAGCGTCGGTCGCCAGCGGCTTGTCGTAGCGCATGAAGAGCTGTACGCGCTCGATCCCCAGGACGTGCCGCAACAACAACTCCGCGTCAAGTTGCGGCGACTCGCTGGCCCCGGCGTCCTCGAAGCGCTGGGTGGCGTCGGAGAGGACGTCCCAATGGGAACGAAACCCCTCCCCCCAACCGCCACCCAGAGGGTACCCGGCCCTATGCGGAGAGGGGGAGTCAGAACACTGGCACTCACTCCCCCTCTCC
>JBBECJ010000318.1:0-2573 GCA_040881885.1 Thermomicrobiales bacterium
GCCAGATACTTTCCACCGAATCGCTCGACCAGCGGGACGACCTGCTCGCGATACTGGGCAAGCCCGGCCGGATCCTTCATGCCGGTAACATCGACGACGACATACGCGGCCATCACTCCCTCGCCTTTCGCTTGTCGCGGTTCCAATGATCGCACTCTAGAGCATTCGGCTAGCGATTGCAACCGGCAGCCGGCAAGTCGCCGGCGGATCAGGCACGCCCGGCGACAGTGGCGTGGTCCACGCTCACTCGATCACGAACCGCTCCCTTTGACCAGCAGCGCCATCCCTTCGACGTGGACGGTTTGCGGGTAGAAGTCAAATAGCTCGTAGCGCTCGATCCGGTAGCCGGCGCGGACCAGTTGGGCGGCGTCGCGGGCGTAGGTAATCGGCGAGCAGGAGACATAGACGATGCGCGGGATGTCGCGCTCGATCAGGGCGGCCATCGTCGCCTCGTCAAGGCCGGTCCGGGGCGGATCGACGAGCGCGAGGTCCAGCCGCGGCAGCCGCGCGACGGCCTCCTCGGCCGGCGCCGCAACATAGTCGATGTTGCCCAATCCCCAGGCAGCCGCCGTCACCCTCGCCGCATCGACCGCGCGCTGGTCAATCTCGATCAGTGTTACGTCCGCGCCGGCCGCGGCCAGAAAGAGGCCGAACAGCCCGACTCCGCCGTAGATGTCGGCGGCAACCTCGCCAGGTTGCGCGGCGGCCAGCTCCAGCGCGCGATCGAGCAGCGCGGGCAGCAGCGACCAGTTCGACTGAAAGAACGACCCGGCCGGCAGGGCGATATCCCGACCCCGCAACCGCAGCAGGCTGTGTTGTGGCCCTGTCAGGACATGGATCCGGCCGTCGCCGTCCTGGACGCTGACGCTCTCGACATCGCGCAGCGCCATCAGCCGCTCGGCGACCGCGCGGGCCGCGCCATCTGGCGCCAGCCGCAGGCCATCGACGCCCTCCAGCAACAGTTGCAGACGCGGCTCACCCGGCGACCCGGCGACCTGTGCGTGCAAGAGCGCCTTGCCGCGATAGTCGGGGATCTCGCGCAAACGGATCAGCCGGTTAAGCTCCTCCAGCAAGCGCGAGATGGCCGGGTGGGCGACCGGGCATGCTCGCAACCCAACGATCTGCTTCGAGCGCCGCATCCGGAAGCCGGCCTCCGGCCCGAGCGCGATCTGGGCGCGGATGCGGTACGCCCACGGGTCGGGCATCGGGTGGACGGCGTCGATCCGCGTCGGCAAGCGTTGGGCCGAGAGCAGCCGCCGGACAATGGCCGCCTTCTGGACAAGCTGGCCGGATTGCGACAGGTGCTGCCACTCGCAGCCGCCGCAGACATCGATTACCTTGCAACGCGGGGTCACCCGCTCCGGCGACGGATCGAGGATGCTGACGACCTCGGCGCGTGGCCGATCCTTGCGGCCGGTCGGGATCAGCGCCAGCCGTACCGTCTCGTTCGGAATCCCACCCTCGACCATCACCTTCCGGCCGGTCACTTCCAACGGGATCGCCCCATCGGCGGCGAAGCGCCCCAACCGGGCATCCACCCGCTCGCCGGCGCTCTGCTTCGTCCCTGACTTCTTCGGCGAACCACGTCGTGCCATACTGAAAGTGTTGCACGCTGGGGCATGAGACGGAGCATGTGAACTGAGTGACACGATCTGAACGTATCCCCGTGACTCATGCCTCATCCCCCATCCCCAAAGGCGCAGCCGTCCTGAGCCGCTTCCCGCTGCTGATCCACCTGTCGCTGCTGCTGACGGCGATGATCTGGGGTGTGACGTTCGTGGCGGTCAAGTATGTGGTCGAGCGAAACGGGCCGGAGGGCGTCGTCCTGCTGCGGGCCGGGTTGTCATCGCTCTGTTTCATCGTCCTGCTTGGAGTGACTTGGAAGACTGTTCCGAGGCTGCCGGCCAGCGTCTGGCGACGGTTGGTCGTGATCGCGATCTGTGGCTCGGTGATCAACAACGTCGCGCTGGCGCTGGGACAGTCCTACCTGGCGGCTGCTCTGGCCAGCCTGATCGCCACCAGTAACCCGATCTTTACCGTCATCATCAGCCGCCTGCTGCTGGGTGAGCCGCTGACACGCCGCAAGCTGACCGGTATCGCGATCGCCTTCACCGGCTTCCTGATCGTCCTGCTCTGGGGCGGAAGCAACGCCAGCTTCTCGGTCAACAACGCGCTGGGCATCCTGATCCTGCTGACGGCGCCGCTCGGCTGGGCCGTCTACACTGTCCTCTCGAAACCGCTGCTGGCCGAATACGAGCCGCATGTCGTCGCCGGCCTGACGACGATCCTCGGCGCGCTCATGCTGACGCCGGGGCTGCTGTTCTTTCCAAACGTCGTGTCCGACACCGCCGGTCTCACCTGGCGCGGCTGGCTGGCGGCCGGGACGATGAGCGTCCTGGCGATCTTCGTCGCCTACACCCTCTGGTACCGCGGGTTGCGCCAGCTCCAGCCAACCCAGGTGGCCGTCTACATTTACCTGGTGCCGTTCTTCGGCGTCCTCTCGGCCTGGCTGTTGCTCGGCGAAACGATCACGATCTGGCTGCTACTGGGCGGCGCGACGATCCTCTCCGGCG
>JBBECJ010000319.1:0-16702 GCA_040881885.1 Thermomicrobiales bacterium
CGTTCCGTTCGACGCCGGAATCTGCGACAGCAACGTCGCCAGCGCTGACCCTTTGTCGGCGAACGTGCGGATGTGGCCGAGTGGCTCGGCGAGCCGAAGGGCCTCCGCCAGCGCGTCACGCGCTGCGCGATGCCGCCCCTGCTGCTCGAAGACACAGGCGGCCTGCGCCAATGCGTCGATCCGGCACGTAATCCAGCCTTTGGAAAGGGTTTCGGCGCTACGGTCCAGAATCGGCGTCAGCGCCGTCAACGCGTCGCCGGGCCGACCCTGCGCCAACCCGACGCGCGCCAGCGTCATCCGTTCGACCTCAGCGCGCCATCCGGCGCTGCCGTCGATTCGCGTGATCGTGTCGCCTGCCCAGCCTTCGGCGGCGGAGAGATCGCCCTCCGCGAGCCACAGCAACACCCAGTTCGTTTCGACCCACGCCGCGACATGCGCGACCGGGCTGCGATCGAACGCGGCCTGAGCGTCACGGGCCGCTCTCCGCGCTCCGGCCAGGTCGCCCCGCGCGCGTTGAATGTGGCTCAGCGCGAGGTAGCTCAGGATGACGTGGTCGACCTTGCCGCCCGCCTCTCCCAGCACGAGCGCTTCGCGTAGCTGGCGCTCGGCGTCGTCCAGTTCGTTGCGCTCGATCAGGACATACGCCATCCCGAGATGAACGAAGCTCTGAGATGGCAATGACGAGACTCCGAGCCTGTCCGCGAGCGCGACTGCCTGCTCGAACAGCGCCCACGACGCGTCAAGCAGCCCCTGGTCGGCGCGCAATCGCGCCCGGTGGCAGAGGGCGACGACGGCCGCTGCGTATTCGCCCCCAGCCTCGGCCAACTCAACCGCCTCATGAAAGGCGCGATCTGCCGCGTCGGCCTCCCAACTCCACCAGAGCGCGATGCCGTAGTTGAGAGCAATCGCGCGACGGAGTGAGAAGCTTGGGGCCGGTGTCAACTCTGCCGCTTGGCGCGACAGCTCAATCGCCAGCGGAAGCTGGTAGCGCAACCGGGCGGTGTGCGCGCGAATCGCGGCGATCTCCCCGAGCGCATTCATCAAGCCGCCGGCGAGGCTGGCGCGTTCGACGGCGTCCAGCAGCCGTTCGGCCTCGTCAACCTGGCCGGTCAGCACCAGCACCCAAGCCTGAAGGCAGCCGAGGATCGGCCGGGATTCGACAATCTCGCTCGGGATCGGCGCGATCCAGCAACTGATCGTATTCAGATCGCCATTGGCGAGCATCGAGCAGGCACGCTGCTCGACGATCTCGGCGACGAGCTCCAGATCGCCGCTGGCGACGGCGTACTCAACCGCCTCACGGGTCATCTGGTTGTCGTAGCACCAGACGGCAGCCCGCCGGTGAATGGCCGCGATCGAATCGGCGCCGTCGCGCGCCAGGCGGTCGCGCAGGACATCCGCGAACAGCCCCTGGTAGCGGTACCAGCGCCGTTCGTCGTCCAGCGGAACAAGGAATGCGTTCGCGCGTTCGAGTGTTTCGAGCAACGCCTGGCCGTCGGTTCGCTGGGTGACTGCGTCGCAGAGCGGCCCACTGAGCCGCTCCAGTGTTGACGTTTCGATCATGAAGCGCTTGATCTCTTCGGGCTGTTGGTCAAGCACCTCCACCGCAAGGTAGTCACCGATCGAACGATGCTGGCCGCTGAATGTGTCGATGAACGCTGTGGGATCGTCGTGCTGGCGCATGGCAAGCGCCGCCAGCCGCAGTCCGGCGACCCAGCCTTCAGTGCGATTCAGGAGGCGCCTGATGTCGGCGTCGCCCAGCTCAAGCCCCATCGAGTTGATCAGAAAGCTGGACGCCTCCGCGCGCTGGAAACGCAGCTCCGGGCCGCGCAGCTCGACGAGCCGGCCCTGGGCGCGCAGGCGTGGTATCGCCAGCGGCGGGTCAACCCGGCTGGCGATAACCAGATGAAATTGTGGCGGAAGATGGTCGATCAAGTAGCACACGGAGCGGTGAACGATGTCGTCGACGACAAAATGGTAGTCGTCCAGAACAAGCGAGAGTTTCTCGGGCAGGCTCGCCAATTCGTTGATGAACGCCGTGACCACGTATTCCGCCGTCACCGCTTGCCGAGCTCGCAGCAACGATCCCGTCGCGGCGCCGAACCCGGGCTGGCGAGCCTCGACGGCAGCGATGACGTATGCCCAGAATCGGTCCGGCACGTTGTCGCGGCCGTCCAGCGTTAGCCATGCGACCATTCGCGGCGTCATCATCGACCACTCGCGCAGCGCGGTCGTCTTGCCAAAGCCGGTCGGCGCGCAGAGCACGGTCAGTTGCTGACCGGAGTCTGGCTCGATCCGGTTGGTGACGTGCGGGCGGGGGATCAGGTCGATCGGCGCCGGCGGTGGCTGAAGCTTTGTGACCAGCAGCGGGTCGCGCGGAGACAACCCTCGAACGGAGAGCTCCTCGTCATCGGCGGATGGCATCGATCTCGGGAGCGTCAGCATGCTGCCGCCGCGGCCTCTCCGTCACACCCCACGTTCGGACGGGAACCAGTCACGCGCTATCCCTCACGTTCAACTTACGTACAATCGGGCAGCGAGGATGCCTGCCAACGCTAGTTCCGGTTGCGATGGCGTCGGCACGTGTCGCATTCGGCAGGCGGGCCAGTGGACCCGTTCGCTATCGTGGAGACCTGCATGAAGCTGTTCCCGACAATGACACGCATTCTGCTCGCGTTGATGGTCTTCGCCGGCTTGGCGGCCACCCAACCCGCGCGTCCTGCCGCCGCCGCTGACCCCGGCAACCCGTTCTTCGAGCAGACCTGGCAACGGACAGACGAGCCAGTTTTCGACCTGGACATCTCACGAACCTGGGTCTGGGGGCCGGAAGCGATTGGAGCTCCGGCCGGAGAGCCGTACGCCGAAGCTCCGGGCGGGCTGCGGCTCGTCCAGTACTTCGACAAGAGCCGGATGGAGATCATCAATCCGAACGGGGACACCAGCGATCTCTGGTACGTCACGAATGGGCTGCTGGCGCAGGAGCTGATCACCGGCCGGATGCAGCTCGGCGACAACCAGTTCGAGGAGCGCGGCCCCGCCAACCTCAACATCGCCGGCGACCTGAGTGACACCGCCAGCCCAACCTACCTGAGCTTCGCCGGCGTGCTCGATGCTCCTGCCCGCGATGTCGGCGCGTCGATCGACGAGACGATCGACCGCTCTGGAAGCGTCGGCTGCTGCGTGCCGGACAGCCACGGCGCCGTCGCCGGACCGCTGGCCGAGACAGGTCATCGCGTCGCGAGCGTCTTCTGGGAGTACCTCAACAGCAGTGGACGGATAATCGAGCGTGACCGCAAGGCGACCGGCCTGCTGTTCGCCAACCCGTATTACGCGACCGGCTACCCGGTCGGCGAGGCGTACTGGGCCGAGGTGAGTGTCCTCGGAGTGCGCCAATGGGTCCTAGTCCAGCCGTTCGAGCGGCGCGTCCTGACCTACACGCCCGGCAACGCCGCTGGCTGGGAGGTCGAGATGGGCAACGTCGGCGCGCACTACCTCCAGTGGCGGCACGCAGGCAGCCAGCTCGCCGCCCCGCCCGACTGGCAGTTGCCGGCCATCCCTGAGTGGATTCCCGCCGGTCAGGAGGTGACGATCCCCGACATCGACGCGACCTACGACCTGCATATCAGCGAAGTTAACGTCGACACCGGCGAGCTGGCCGTCCAACAGGAGATCCTGATCGAGTGGTTCAACGCCTCCCGGCCAGAGCAGCTTTTCCTCCAGGTCGTCCCCGGCTACTTCGGCTGGTTCACGCTCGATAGCCTGACGGTGGCGGGACAGCCGGCAATGTCGGAAGCGCGTCAAGGGGGGCTGATCCACGGCGTCGACATTCCCTCCGATCTGCCGACGCCGCTGACCGTCGGGCTCGACTTCCGGCTGGATGTTACCCGTGAGCTGTCCGGCTGGGGCGGCACGTCGCTGGACAACGGCATCCTGCGGCTTGGCTACTGGTTTCCGATCATCTCCAACGACCACCCCTACTCGACGACGCTCGACCCGGCACAGTCGCGGGTGGCCGACTTTGACGTGACGGTCGATGTCGCCGCGGATGTTGTCGTCGCCCACTCCGGGGCTGAGGTGGGTCGCGAGTCGCTCGGCGGTGAGTTGACGCGCTACCGGCTCAGTGGCGAGCGCATGCGCGACTTCGCGCTCGTCCTCGCGCGCGGTTTCAGCGTCACCGAGCGGACGCTGCCGAACGGCGCTGCCCTGCGCTACTACAGCCACGTTTCGAGCGAGGCAGGTCTGTCCGACGAGGCAATCGGCTCCCGGCAGGAGGTCATCTTCGCGACCGCCGTCGATGCTGTCAGCCAGCTAACAGAGTTGATCGGGCCGTACGCGTACCCGGCCTATTCGATCGTCGATGTTGGCCCGACGATGCCGGGCGGGCTGGAGTTCCCCGGTCTGATCTACATCAACCCGGCCTACTCGCAGCTCGATCGGCTTGTCTATCACGAAACGGCGCATCAGTGGTTGTATGCGATGATCGGCAACCGGACGCTCAACGATGGCTGGATCGACGAGGGCGGGGCCGAGTTCTTCGAGCGCGGCCTGCCGACCGGCTTCACCGAGCAGCCGTCCGTCCCTGAAGGTGGCTACACCTACTGGCTCGACTCGTCCGCCGACGAGCTGCCCGACGACGCTGCCCGAAGCTGGTACTTCTCGATCTACGAGCAGGGCGCCAACTTCTACTACGCTGTCCGTTCGATGATGGGCAACGACGCCTTCTGGCGTGCCTTCCGCGACATCTACGCGCGCTATGCCCACGACATCGTCACGCCGGTCGAGATGCTCGCGACCTTCCAGGAACACTCCGCGACCGACCTGCGCCCGCTGTTCGACGGCTACTTCCGCTACAGCTGGGTTTGGGAGCTTTCCGGCCCCGGGTGGTGAAGTCTAGGCATGAGACATGAGGGACGGGGCATGAGTGCCGAGTGCCGAGTCAGTATCTCCTCATGCCCCGTCCCTCATCCCCCATCCCCACACATCACACCGCAAATCGCGTCATGACCCGGTTCAACATGCCGCGCCAGGTCGTCATCAGCGCGACCCCGTTCTCGGCCATGAAGGCGACCGTGCGCTCGCCGGTCCGCTCGATGCCTGGGCCAAGTCCGGCCAGGTCGGCCAGCGTCTGGTGGTTGAAGCTGGCCTCGATCCGCGCGTTCCGAACGCGGAACGGATGGACGCGGTCGGCCATCCCAGTCGCTTCGCGGGCGGCGGCCTCGATCATCTCGTAGGCCAGTTCCGGGTGGATGTTGTCGGCGGTCGAGACGGCCAGGCCGGTCTTGACCTGGACCCCGACGACCTCCTGCCCTAGCAGCGAACGCACCTGGGCGATCGTCACATCGTCGCCGGTAACAAGTGTCACTGGCACGCTGAAGTCGCCGGCCACGGCGGCGTTCAACCCGTACTCGCCGACCGAGACGCCGTCGATTAGCACGTCCGTGACGGCGCCGATGTAGGTGTGCGCCAGCACGCCCTTCGGACTGCCGGCCCTGGCGTGATAGCCGGTCAAGAAGGCGACGCTGACGCCTGCCTCATCGATCCCCTGCATCATCGACAGGTCCTTCTGGTGGCCGGAGATCAGCCGGCAACCGCGCGGCAAGTCGTCGATCAGGATGTTCTTCATCCCGTTGTGAGCGTCGTTGACGATTACCTCGTCCGCCCCAGCCGCCAGCGCGCCACGCACCGCCGCCGCGACCTCGCGCGTCATCCGCGTCCGCGCCCGCTCGTACTCAGCCGGCCCCTTGCCCTCAAGCCACGGCGGGCTGACCTGCACCCAATCAACGACGCCAACCGTCCCCTCCATGTCCGCCGAGATGTACACCTTCATCGCGTGCTCCTTCAGTAGCTGTCAGCCATCCGTCGTCAGTCTGGTTCGTCGTGCTCCAGGCTCCGGTTCCAGTTGGGCGCATTGTAGACGCGCCAACAGGCTAACAGCTGACAGATGACGGCTGACGGCTAGAAAAGCTGTATCCAGGTTCGCAGGCGGAACGTGATTTCGTTGCGGATTTTGGAGAATGCCTGTTGGCGGTGCGCGTCGCTGCCTTCGACCGCGCTCGGGTCGGGGAATGACCAGTGGATGCGCTGTGGGTCGCCGGGGAAGATCGGGCAGGATTCATTGGCGGCATCGCAGACGGTGATGACGTAGTCGAAGTCCTGGTGGATGAACTCGTTGAGGTGCTTCGAGCGCGCGCCTGAAATGTCGATGCCAACCTCCTCCATTGCCGCGACCGCGAACGGGTGGATGTGAGATGCTTCGCTTCCCGCCGATTCGACATCAAAGCGCTCGCCACCGAGATGGCGCAGGAGCACTTCGGCCATCTGCGAGCGGGCCGAGTTGTGTGTGCAGAGGAACAAAACACGGATCGTTGCCGGAGACTCGCTCATTGGGTGGCTCCATTCGACAAAGGCGGTTCGGCGCGCAGAAATCGGGCAGAAATCGGTAGGTGAAGGCTCCGGCGAAAGCGCTGAGAATCGATCCGGCGATGTAGACCCATTTGGCGTCCCAACTCGTTGAGACGATCGCCGGCGCCACCGAGTGGGCCGGGTTTATCGACCCGCCGGAGATCGGGCCGGCGAAGACGAGGCCGTGCGTGCCAGTTCCTTCGCCCAGCGCCCGCTGGACGACGCTACGGTCGATCACGAGCCGCTCCCCCGCAGCCCGTCGGCGGCGCAAGGCAGCGGGTCGGGGTCGTACTCGCCTTCGTCTGTCAGCCAGCCAATATAGCCGGCGATCTGTTCGAGCGCCGAGCGATCGAGCGTGTAGTAGAGCCAGCGACGGTCGGTCGGGTGCGGCCAGGACGTGATCAGGCCCGCCCTCCGCAGAATAGCGATGTGGTACGAGACGATGCTCTGCTTCATCCTCAACGCTTCGACCAGATGGCAGACGCATTGGTCGCGCTGACGCAGCAGCGTGAGAATCGCGAGTCTGGTCGGGTCCGCCAGCGCCGTGAAGCGCGCATGCGCCAGCCTGTCTTCAAGTCCTATCGGCGAGGTTGCGGTCAGGATGTTCCTCCAATACATTGACGAGCGTTGATCTATCTCGATCGTATTCCATCCGCTTCCTCAGAATGTTAAGCGCCTGCGAAGCCGTCGACCGCCGCGCTGGCGGTTCGCGGAACCCGTTGGACCAGCGCGCTTGACAAAACGGCGATTATTTCGTAAATTAACGAAACGCCACCATGACGGTGGCGATGATTGACGCCAATGGTTCGTAAATATACGAACGAATTTCACCGGACGGAGCATACCGATGATTGAATCCTACCATCCGGTTGCCTTGATCGGAGCTGGGCCGGTCGGTCTGGTGGCGGCGGCACACCTCGTGGACGCCGGCCTGACGCCACTGGTCCTGGAAGCAGGGCCATCCGCCAGCGCCAGCATCCGCAAATGGAGTCATGTCCGCGTCTTTTCGCCCTGGCAATACAACGTCGATCGCGTCGCGCGGAAGATGCTGGAAGCGAACGGCTGGAGTCTGGCCGAACCGGACGCCTTCCCAACTGGCGGTGAGATCGTCGCTGGTTATCTTGAGCCGCTGGCTGCCCTGCCCGCAATCGCTCCGCACATCCGCTACGGAGCACGGGTCGTCAGTGTCAGCCGGCTCGGCTTCGACAAGATGAAGACCAACGGCCGCGAGCAGGCTCCATTCGTTTTGCACGTGTCGCGCGGCGACGGCTCCGACGAGCACGTCCTGGCGGCGGCGGTCATCGACGCCTCCGGGACATGGGAGATGCCGAACCCGATCGGCTCCAGCGGCGTCCCGGCCATCGGCGAGCAGCAGGCCGCCGGCCAGATCTGGTACGGCATTCCGGATGTCCTCGGTCGCGAACGCGCCCGATACGCGGGCAAGCGCGTGCTGGTCGCCGGCAGCGGCCACTCGGCCTTCAACGCGCTGGCGGACCTTGTCGCGTTGGCGAGTGACGAACCTGAGACCCATATCACCTGGGTCATCCGCCGCGACGACACCCGCCAGATGTTCGGCGGCGGCCAGGCCGACCAACTCCCGGAGCGCGGCAGCCTCGGCGCGCGGATCGAGCAATATCTCGCGTCTGGGCGAATCCGGCTCGTGACCGGGTTCCAAATCGCGCGCGTCGAGCGGACGCCTGACGGCGTCGTCGTCTCGAGCGCGACTGACTCGCTGCCAGCGGTCGATGAGATCGTGGCCGCGACCGGCTTCCGGCCCGACCTGTCGCTGCTGAGCGAGTTACGGCTCGACCTCGATCCGGCCGTCGAGAGTCCGTCCGCGCTCGCGCCGCTGATCGACCCGAACGTTCATTCCTGTGGGACAGTTCGCCCGCACGGCTTCCGGGAGCTGGCCCATCCGGAAGCAAACTTCTTCATCGCCGGGATGAAGTCGTATGGCCGCGCGCCGACGTTTCTGATGCTGACCGGCTACGAGCAGGTGCGCTCGATTGTCGCCGCATTGACCGGCAACTTCGAGAGCGCCGGCAACGTCCAGCTCGTCCTGCCGGAAACGGGAGTCTGTTCCGCGGATTTCTCGAACGGCACGGCGTCCAGCGCGTGCTGCGGTCCCAACCCGATCGTCCAGGTCCGGGAGAGTCGCGCGACGCCGGACCGCGTCCCGGTTCTGGCCGGCGCTGGCGACGTTGGCTGCGGTAGATAGCTCGCGTTCCTGCTGACAGCCTGATCGGCGCCGCCTCGGTGCGCGTCGTTGTCTGGCGCGCACCGCCGCTACCTCGCTCGGCTACGCGATCAGCAACTGCGCGTGGCGCTTCAGCTGAAACAGGTTGATCGTCCAGCCGATGCCGAACATCTGCGGGACGAGGACGCGTTCGTCATTCGGGTTCCAAACACGTTCGAGCAGCCGTTCGACGGTTGGCGGGCGAAAGTCGTACGGGACGCAGAGGACGCGTCCGTGCCAGTCCCTGTCCTCCGGGCGCCGCCCGACCTGATCGAGCACCGCCAGTGTCGCCAGCAGCGTTCCCGCAACCACAAGCAGGCGGCGTATCCATGTCACCACAGACCCTCCTTCAGCATACAGTCCGCTTCACTTTTCATGCGTCGACGCCGCTCGATGTCGGGCTGGAGGCAGTGTACGTACGCTTGCTTCACTTGACATCCGCGACGACGCGCACCTATCATCACAAGGTTGACACTCGAGGTGATTCGCTAGACGGGCGCGGACGTTCGGGAACGCCGGACAGCGCTTGTCGAGCGCCGGGAAGCATCTCCAGTACATTAACAACTGAAGCCCCATATCGGAATAAGGAGCAACGAGAATGATCTACGTTCTCATTGCCGTCGTTTCCGCGGTGGTAGCGGGCGCATTGGCGTACTACCTGACCAGGACGAAGCTGGAATCCAGCGCAACGTCGTCGGTTGGCCGGGCAGAGCTTGCTGCGAAGCGCATCACCGAGGAAGCGGAGGCAAAGCGGCGCGAAACCGTCCTCGAAGCCAAGGACGAAGCGATCAACCTCCGGACAGAGATGGATCGCGAAGTCTCAAACCGCCGGCGCGAGCTCGAACGAGTCGAGCGCCGGATTGAGCAGAAGGAAGAGCAGCTCGATCGCAAGAGCGAGCAGGTCGAACGCCGCGACACGAACCTCCAGCATCGGGAAAAAGAGCTCGACGTCCGTGAAACCGAGCTGGAGACCTACAAGCAGCGCCAGGAAGACGAACTCCAACGCGTCGCGATGCTGTCAACCGACCAGGCGCGCGAGATTCTCCTCAACCGCACCGAGCAGGAAATGCGGGACATGCTCAGCCGGCGTGTTCACGAGCTGGAACAGGAAGCGAAGACCGAATCCGACCGTCGCGCCCGCAAGATCCTGGCGACGACGATCCAGCGCATCGCCAGCGACTATGTCGCTGAAACGACCGTCTCTGTTGTGCCGCTCCCCAGCGACGACATGAAGGGACGCATCATCGGGCGCGAGGGACGCAACATCCGCGCGCTAGAACAGGCCACCGGCATCGATCTGATCGTCGATGACACGCCGGAGGCCGTGACACTTTCTGGCTACGACCCGGTCCGCCGCGAGGTAGCCCGCAGATCACTCCAGAAGCTGATCCAGGATGGCCGCATCCACCCGGCCCGAATCGAGGAGGTCGTCACCAAGACGCGCCTTGAGCTGGAACAGGTGATGCGCGAAGAGGGCGAGAAGGTCGCCTACGAAGCCAACGTCCAGGGGTTGCACCCTGACCTGATCAAGCTGCTCGGCCGGATGAAGTACCGGACATCCTACGGTCAGAACGTGCTTCAGCATTCGCTGGAGGTGTCGCTGATCGCCGGCGGGCTGGCCGCCGAGCTTGGCGCCGATGTCAACGTTGCCAAGACCGCCGCGCTGTTGCACGACATCGGCAAGGCGGTCGACCACGAGGTTGACGGCCCGCACGCGCTGATCGGCGCGGACATCGCCCGGCGGCTGGGCCGCTCGGCGAGGATCGTCCACGCGATCGCCGCCCACCACGGCGAGGAGGAGCCGGCCACGGTCGAAGCCTTCATCGTCGCGACGGCGGACGCCATCAGCGGTGCTCGCCCCGGCGCGCGGCGTGAGATGGTCGAGACCTACATCAAGCGCCTCGAAGCGCTCGAAGCGGTCGCGAACTCGTTCGAAGGCGTCGAGAAATCGTTCGCGATCCAAGCGGGCCGAGAGGTTCGCATCATGGTCTCGCCCGACAAGATCGACGACCTGGCCGCCACCAAGCTGGCGCGTGACATCGTCAAGAAGATCGAAGAGAACCTCGAATACCCCGGTCAGATCAAGGTGACGGTCATTCGTGAGACACGCGCGGTGGATTACGCTCGCTGATCCGCGTCATCACTGACAAGCAGAACAACGCCGCCGCGCTTCAGCGTGGCGGCGTTGTCCGTTTTCCGACCGCTTGCGCGCTTCCGCCTATGGTTGACGGTGGCCGCGAACGGGTGGTATGACTACCTTCGATGCCAACCTGCGGGGTGAGACTGGCACGGCCAGCCAGTCCAGCGCCGCTCGGCACAGGTGGCATCGCTGTTGGGGAAGGTCCCGCTCCGTGCAGCGCGCAACGATGCCGCACCCGCGCGTGGCTCCCGGATTCCGAGCGCGGAACCCGTTGGACCACCCGGTTGTGCGTGATGTCGTGCGCGGCGGAAAATCGCAGGGCGCCGGACAGTTGGCCGCAAGGCGCCAGCCGTCGTGGCACATCAGGAGATCGCGCCGCTCCTGATTGCTGAGTAACGGAGGGATGCGTAGAGCACACGATCGCACTCGCACATGCATTCGAGCTTGATTGCACACACTACAGTACTGCTTCAACAACCAGAGCGGCCGGGCCGCCCTGATGGAGGATTCTCATGGATCGGTTTTTTAGCAAGCTGGATCTGCGCGACATCAAGATCGACCCGGAGGCGAAGTTCCCACCGGACGACGACACGTACGTCGATACCGTCGAAAGTGATGTTGCTCCCTCGGCTGATTGGGCGAACGGCTCCGATGGTCATGCTGCCGTCGCCACCGAGGCCGCTGTCGCCACCGAAGCTCCCGTGCAGGTACAGCGCAACGGCGAGGTGTTGAAGGTGTCCGCCCGCTCGCGTCCGAGCGCCGTCGCCGGCGCGATCGCCGGTGTCGTCCGCGAGTCAGGCCGCGCCGAGGTCCAGGCCATTGGTGCCGGAGCGACGAACCAGGCTGTCAAAGCGGTCGCGATTGCTCGTGACTACCTGCTCGAAACCGGAATTGAGGCCGTCTGCCTGCCGGCCTTTATCGACGTCACGATTGACGATGAGGAACGGACGGCCATCCGTCTGATCGTGGAACCTCGCTAAACGCGTGATCGCCCAACTGGTGGAGTCTGGAACGGCGCGCGCCGACCTGCACACCCACTCCACCGCCTCCGATGGGACACTTGCCCCCGCCGACCTGGTCTCCCAGGCCCTCCGGCGGGGGTTGTCCATTCTCGCCCTGACCGACCACGACACGACGGCTGGCCTGGCCGAAGCGATCGATGCTGGCGAGTCGCTGGGCGTCCGCGTCATCCCCGGCATCGAGCTCTCGACCGACATCACCGCCGGGGAAATCCATATCCTTGGTTACGGCATCAACCCGGAGAGCTCGGCGCTCCAGGTCGCGCTGGCGAGTTATCGCCGGGCGCGCGTTGAGCGCGCCGCGCGCATCGTCTAGCGGTTGCGGCAGCTCGGGGTCGATCTGCCGGATGGCGCCGTCCGGGCGTCCGGCAGTGACGCGTCGCTTGGCCGGCCGCACATCGCGCGGGCGATGGTCGAATCCGGGCACGCGCGATCCGTCGGCGACGCCTTCGATCGTTTCCTTGGCAACGGAATGCCGGCCTATATCGCCAGCGAGCGGAAGCCGACGCCGGCCGAAGCGTGCAGGCTCATTCGCGCCGCCGGCGGGCTGCCGGTCCATGCCCACCCGTGCTCGTCCGGTGACTTCCCGGAGAATCTGCCGGATCTGATTGAGGCGGGGTTGGCCGGGATCGAGGTCTATTACGGTGAGTACACGCTCGATCGCCGTCAGAAGCTGGCGATGATCGCGGACGCCTATGGTCTACTCGCGACCGGTGGCAGTGACTACCATGGTGAGCAGTTCAAGGCCGGGCGCGAACTCGGATCGGTCGATCTGCCCGCCGACGTATTGCGACGCTTCCTCCAGCGCCTGGATGACTGATCGTCACCAACCGAGCGAGGCGGCGATAGCCCCAGGCTCGCTCCAGTGATAGACTGCCGAACATCATCGCCTGCAAGGACTGCCGCTTTGAATCCCGCTGTCGACGCGTCTTGCAGATTCCAGGACTCGTCGCGGACCGTGTCCTCACCTGCGATTGATGTTGCCTGGGCCACATCGCGGTGGTAGCCAGAGCCTGGAGGTCGGTGGTGGACAATATCCGTGCATGACGATACACGGCGGCGAGTGGCTCGCTCGCCTCTCGACAAGGCGCTACGCTACGCCGGCCTGCTGATTGGCGCGCTGATCGGCTGGCAGATCGGTAGCGAGATCGGCCATGCTCAGGATGACGGAAACTGGGCCGCCTACGCGTTCTTGTCAGCGGCCTTCGTCGGAGCGCTGCTCTTCATCATTGCCCCGTATGTGACGGTCGGTCTGTTCAGATGGTTGCGCGGCAAGCTGATCGCGATTCCGGCTATCGACATTGTCGCCGCCGGAATTGGCCTGATCATCGGCGGGCTGTTATCGTCGCTGTTTGCGTTGCCGTCCGCGCTGCTGCCGAACCCGATTGGGCAGATCATGCCCTTCGTCGTGGCCGTCTGTGTCTGCGCGCTCTCCGTCCTCGTCATGATCGTGCAAAAGAACGAGTTGCTGCCTCTGATTACCCGCCGCGGTGGCCCGCAGCCGCCGGAGGAGCGCCTGCTGCTTGACACCAGTGTCATCATCGACGGACGGATCGTAGAGTTGATGCGCTCCGGCATCGTCAACTTCCCGCTGGTCGTGCCGCGCTTCATTCTGCGCGAACTACAGGGGATCGCCAACTCCGACGACACGAGCCGCAAGGTGCGCGGACGGCGCGGGCTGGATGTCCTCGAACGGCTCCAGCGCGAAGGGATCGCGACGGTCGAGATCCTCGAAGTTGAGGTCGAGGAAGAGCCAGAGGTCGACAATAAGCTTATCCGGCTCGCGAAACTCTCGCGCTATCACATCCTGACCGGCGACCAGAACCTTGAACGCGTTGCCAGGCTCCAGAATATCGTCGCCATCAATATCAATTCGGTCGCCCAGGCGTTGCGTCCACCGGTCGCCCCCGGCGAGGTGCTCGAATTGTCGATCGTTCAGGCTGGCCGGGAACTCGGCCAGGGTATCGGTTATCTCGACGACGGCACGCTGGTAGTCGTCGAGGAAGGGCGCGATCGGATCGGCAAGCAGGTGCGGGTCGTCGTCACCCGTACGCTGCAAACCGGCACCGGCCGGATGGCGTTCGCGCAGGTCAAGGAAGAGGTCCGCTTCTGATGACGGACGGCCCGCTGCTGGGTGTCGTCATCGTGGCCGCCGGCTCCGGCGTCCGCTTCGGCGACCCTGGAAAGGCGCTCGCGCCGCTGGCCGGTGTTCCGCTGCTCTCACACTCGCTGGCGCTGTTCGCCGCGCTACCGAACGCGCGCGAGATCGTCATTGTCGTCGCCGAGCACATGCTTGAACGATGCGGCGACCTGCTGGCCGAGCATCGGATCGCGCGCGCGCGTGTCGTCCGGGGTGGCGCCACCCCGGCGGATTCAGTCAGGTCCGGCCTGTCCGCGCTTGACCCGGCTATCACCCATGTCGTTGTCCACGACGCGGCCCGGCCACTCGTGACGGCCGCGCTCGCCCAGCGCCTGATCGACGCCGCGCTCGCGAGCGGGGCAGCCGTCCCGGTTGTGCCGGTCAGCGACACGCTGCACACAGTCAGCCCTGACGGAACGCTGGCCGCAACCCTCGACCGTAGCAACCTGCGCGCGGCTCAGACGCCACAGGTGGCTCGGCGTGACTGGCTGGAGCATGCCTGTCGTGTCGCGGCCGGAACGACCGACGAGGGCGGTTTGTTGACCGCCGCCGGCTACCCTGTCACGCTCGTAGACGGCGATCCGGGCAACCTGAAGATCACCTGGCCGGAGGATCTGGCGCTGGCCGAGGCGATTCTCGCCCTTCGAACGGTGGTCAAGTGAGCCGGGTTGGGATCGGCTACGACATCCATCCATTCGCGGCCGGCCGCCGACTTGTGCTATGCGGGGTTGAGTTCCCTGGCGAGCCGGGTCTGGCGGGTCATTCCGACGCCGACGCTGCCTTGCATGCCGTCATCGACGCGCTGCTTGGCGCGGCCGGGCTGGGAGACATCGGCGAGCATTTCCCGCCCACCGATGAGCGCTGGCGCGACGCGGACAGCGGCGAACTATTGCAGTCGGTCGTCAACGTGTTACGGCCGCGCTTCACGATCGGCAACGTGGATCTGACGATCGTTGGCGAGCGTCCGAGGATCAACCCGCGCCGCGCCGAAATGCGAACCCGGCTTTCCGAGCTGTTGGGGATCGCTGCGGAGTGCGTCAACGTCAAAGCGACGACGAACGAGGGGCTTGGGGCATTGGGGCGCGCCGAGGGGCTGGCGGCGCTGGCGGTCGCGCTCCTGGACGAGCGAGCCACGCGATGAGAGCGGTTGTCCAGCGGGTCAGTTCGGCGGCGGTAGACATCGATGGTCAGCGCGTCGCGGAGATTGGTCCGGGGCTGCTGATTCTGGTCGGCGCGACCCACGGAGACAATCAGGCCGACGCGAAACTGCTGGCGACGAAGGCCGCCAATCTACGGATCTTCGCCGATGAGGCCGGAAAGATGAACTTCTCCGCGCTCGACCGGGGCTACCAGGTCATCGTCGTCTCGCAATTCACGCTCTATGGCGACATCCGCAAGGGTCGGCGGCCGTCGTTCGTCGGCGCCGCCGCTCCGGACGAGGCGGCGCCGTTGATCGACTCGTTCGCCGCCGAGTTGCGCCTGCTCGGGCTATCGGTCGAAACCGGTCGCTTCGGCGCCGCGATGGCCGTCATTCTCGTCAATGATGGCCCGGTGACAATCTGGATGGACACCGCTGAACTCCGCACCTTGTAGGGACAGGTCTCAGACCTGTCCGCCGCGGGAGTCCTCTGGGCACGGCCGATGGTTCGACACAGGTGCGCTTCCCAGACGAGGGCAATCGTGGGCACCGTCGTTGCCGGCCCGATTATCGACGCGCCAGCCTGCGGGCCGCGGACAGGTCGGACAAGCTGTCCCTGCGATGTGGTGGGCGCGATCGCTGATTCCGCGAAACTCCCGTCCGTACGCGTGGTCGCGAGCCACCCGAATCGCCTTTCGTTACTTCTGGGCTAGACTCCGGGCCAAACGGGCTATGTTATAGTCCAGCACGTCAGGACAGTACTAATCGACTGTGCCAGCGCTTCCTGTCATGTCCATGACGAGTGCGCAACGCGAGATGTTCCCAGCAGGTTGCGGAGGTCAAAGTGCAGCCCACCAATGATCGCACACCAGGTAAGAATGAGGAGCAGTCTGGTCTGACCGAAGACCTGGACTCGTTCGAGCTTGGGACCAGCTTCACCGACGAGCCCACCGAGGAGGGCGCGTCCGGCGAGCTTCCGTCGTGGCTGCAAAACTTTGGAGGCGTTGCTGGCGACGCCAAAGCTCCCGCGGCATCCGAGGATGAGCCGTCAATGACAGGTTGGAACGAGGCTCCCCGCCCTGCCGACTTGCGCGCTGCGCCAGTTCCGGCTCCGTCGGGGCCAGAACCAGAGCCGGCCACGCAATCCGGACAAGGGCTGGCTGTGGGTGACCAGAGCTTCTTCAGTGAGGACGATCTTCCGGAGTGGCTCCGCGCGCTGAGCACTGAGAGCGAACCAGCCGTGAGCGCGGCGCCGGTTGCCGCGGTTTCGGCAAACACTGGCCAAAGCGCGTCGAATGGGGCGGTCTCCATTCCGCCGGTCAGCCGTGCCTGGGTCACCGCCTCCGACGTTGCCGAGGTGTCGCCGGGCGCCAATCTTCTATCGTCGCTTGTGAATGCGATCGACACGCGGCCGGACGCCGTCGCGGTTGAATCGATGACGGCGTCGGCGCCACCAAGCGCGCGCCCCTCCGGCAAGCCGCAGATCCCGTCGCTCGCAGCCGCCCAATCCAGGCGTGACGCCGGGCGTTGGAGCCGAACCAGGATGCTGGTGGTCATGGCGATCATCATTCTGGTGTTGTTTATCTTCTTGCTGTTGACCAGGAGCTGACGCGACAACGTCAGTTCT
>JBBECJ010000320.1:0-2545 GCA_040881885.1 Thermomicrobiales bacterium
GTAGGCGTCGCCGAGCAGGTCGATCGCCGCCGGCAGGTCGCCGTGGTCGCGCTCGATCCGCCCGAGCAGATGTTCGGCGCCGGCGCGGCGGTGCACGTTCTCGAAGGCGGCGCGCGCCTGCTCCAGGTCGGCCCGCGCCGCGTCGATGTCGCCGAGCGACTCAGCCGCCTCGGCCCGCGCCAGCAAAGCCTCGCCCTGCTGGTCGGGGTCGATGGCGCTGTCAAGCGCCTCGGCAAACGCGGCCAGCGCGGCTGACGCGTCGCCAACGGCAAGCAGCAGCCGTCCCTGCATCAGACGCAGGCCGGTCCGCTCGAACGGCTCGGCCTGGGCGACGGCGGCGTCTATCAACTCCAGCGCGCCGTCGATATTGCCGCTGTCGAGGAGCGCGACGATCCTCGACCTAAGCGAGTCGCCATCGCTCACGGCGCCGGAACCGGCACGAAGTAGACGCCGCCGTTGCCGGAGGCGGAGAAGACGACCGAGCCGTCGCCTTCGACTGCGTAGTTGATATTGTTCGAGATAGCAACGAAGCCGGCCGCACTCTCGGATTCGAGCGTGACCGCCCCGATCGTTCCCGGCGCGACCTCATCGACAAAGGGGATGTAGACGAAGTTGTTGCCGGCGGGCGGCATCTGGACGGCGATCGGCAGGTCCAGCAGTTCTGTGCCGTTTCTAGCCCAGATTCGCAACAGAACGGTCTGCTGGTTCAGCGGATCGAGGTTGACGATGCTGATCCCGGAGTTGTCGTTCCGGTCGCTCGGCGCGTCTTCGTGGAAAACGATTGGGATCGCGGCCATGTGTTGCGACACGCCGCTGACCATGTACGACAACGCTTCGCCTGTCTCATACTTGACCTCATCGACAGCGGCGACGATCGGCACGTTGCTGAGAATCGTCGCGCCGCCGACGAAACCGGCCTGTTCCACGTTGCCTGGCGTGTAGATGTAGTGCATGCTGCGGGCGGCGATGACGATCGATTCCTGCCGCAGCATCGCGCCGCCGGCTGGATAGTACTGCAAGGTCACGACCGCCACCTGGTCAGTTCCGTTCGCCATCGTGATGCCGGTGTTCCAGCCGTTGTAGGCGTTGAACAGCAATGACGCCGCTGTCCGGTAGTTCCCTTCCGCCCCGCCGGCATCGGCCGCGATCGCGACGTTGGTGATCGCCATCGCCGCGCTCGGCTTGACCCGACGGGCAACGACGCCAATATCCTCGTTAGCCGTGATTCGCGCGAAGCCGACGAAGCCGCTACCGCCGAGCGCGGCCAGCAGGTCGATCGTGCGTGTCTCGGCGACGCCGACAAGCTGCGACAGCGTCAGGATCACGCCGTCCGCGCCCTCGCTGTTGCCGCTGGGGTAGATCTCGATCGTGACATCGGCGTCGGTTGTTTCCGAGAGGTTCGCGACGCGGATGAAGGTATTCCAGTCGGAGTTGGTCTGGACGATCGGCAGGAACCAGGCCGATGACTGCGTCGCGCTGGCCGCCGCAACGTCCGGCTCGCCAAGGGCGGTGTAGCCGGTGACGACCTGCGCGCCGTCCGCCCAGGGTGGCCTGACCAGATTCGGCGTGTACTGCTTGACAGTGACGGCGATCTCGCAGGTCGACTGGAAGCGCAGCGGAGCGCCCGGCGTCGCAATCCCGAGTGTGCCGGCCGGCGTGGAGCGTGATTCTCGCTCCAACATCGACAGCTGCCCCAAATTCTGCCAGAGGCCATCGCTGGCTTGAAACACCTGCAGCGTGCAGGCATCGTCGCTGAGGTTCTGGAACGACAGGACGCTATACCACGGCCCCTGATCGCCGATCGCCTCGCCGTTTGACACCCACGGCAGATAGACGATGTGCGGGCCGGTCGGTTGCGCCCGGGCGGTCGAAGCGAGCGCCGGCAGCAGCCCGAGCAGGGCGACGATGAGCATTAGCCGTGGCAGCCGCCTGGCCGAAGGTTGCCATGTCTGGAATCGGCGTCCTGGCTTGCTCTCGAGCGCGAGCCACCGGTTTGGATGCTTGTTTCGCAGGGTATGCGCGTGCTGGATTGCCACGTTCCGACCTCACCTCGCTGGCGGCGACTGGTTGCGTCGTCTGTTGGCCGCGCGGATATCCGACGGGCAAGGATACCCGCGTGGCGCCTTACTCGCCACCAGCCGCGGCCCGCGCCTCGGCCCGTTCGAGGGCTTCGAGCAGGCTGCGGTTCTGCAACGCGACCGTCAGATCGCCGCGTGTGCGCTCGAGGACGCCGCGCACCATGTCGGTCGTCCTCCGCAACCCGCCGGTGATCGCGTCCGGGTAATCGACCGTCACCAGCAGGCCATAGATGTCGTCCATTGCGACCAGCAGCGTCTCGGCCCGTTCCGGCTTCCAGCGCCGCAGGGAATCCAGCACGTAGCGGCGCAACTCGCCGGCCGCCTCGCCCAGCCCGTTCAGGTAGACGGCGTTCTCGACGCTCAGATCCTCCGGCGACGGCACGCCCCGGCCGGAGATGATCCCGAGCACGATGTTCGCCTCGGCGTACTCCTTCTGGGCGTCCTGGACGTAGCCGGACCAGTAGATG
>JBBECJ010000321.1:0-2541 GCA_040881885.1 Thermomicrobiales bacterium
GGCGACGCTGGTGCCACATCCGGACAGCGAGCAGGCCGTCGACGACGTTCTGACCGGCGTCATCCATGAGCAGATTCGCAGATCGCTGGAGACGTTGACCGAGCGCGAGCGGACCGTGCTCATGCTGCGATTCGGCCTCAATGGGCCACAACCGCAAACGTTGGCTGAGATTGCGAAACGGCTCGGAGTGAGCCGCGAGCGGGTGCGACAGATCGAGCAGGATGCCCTCGGTAGACTGCGTCGAAGTGACCTGCGAGGGTTGGCGAATGGTCTCGCCTGAACTGTCGGAAGGGGCGCGTCACCTCCTCGCCGCGCGCTACCTGCGGCGCGACGAACACGGGCAGATCGTCGAGTCGATCGACGGGATGTTCTGGCGTGTCGCCAATGCGATCGCGGCAGCTGATCGTGCGTTTCCCGATTATCCTGACACTCATGCTACGGCCGAGCGGTTCCATGAGGCACTCTCGTCGCGCCGCTTCCTGCCGAACTCTCCCACGCTGATCAACGCCGGCACCGAGCTTGGGCAACTGATGGCCTGCTTCGTCCTGCCGGTGCCCGACTCGCTTCACGGAATCTTCACCGCGTTGCACGACGCGGCCCTCATCCAGCAGAGTGGTGGTGGGACCGGCTTCTCGTTCTCACGACTGCGACCCGCCGGCGACCTCGTTCAATCAACCCGCCGGCCGGCGTCCGGCCCGGTCTCGTTTATTCGGCTCTTCGATGCCATGAGCCAGGTGATCGCAGGCGAAAGCGTGCGCGGTGGGGCCAACATGGGCGTCCTGCGTGTCGATCATCCCGACATCCAACGGTTCATCAGCACCAAGCGTGATCCGGGCGCACTCCCGCACTTCAACCTCTCGGTCGGCGTCACGGATGCGTTCTTGAACGCCTCTCGGTGCGGCGAGATCTTCACGTTCATGAACCCGCACTCCGGCCTGGCCGGCGGTGATGTGGATGCTTCGGCACTGCTCGATGCCATCGCCGAGGCGGCCTGGACGACCGGTGAGCCGGGTCTGCTGTTTCTGGACCGCATCGAGCGCGATAACCCGACGCCGGCACTCGGACACCTTGAGACGACCAATCCGTGCGGGGAGGTGCCTCTGTTGCCCTATGAGAGCTGCTGCCTCGGGTCGATCAACGTCGCGGCGTTTGTTCGCGAGACATCAGGTCAACTCGTGCTGGACGAGACGGGCCTTACGGCAACTGCCAGGCTCGCGGTCCACTTCCTCGACAACGTCGTTGAGGCAACGCGGTACCCAGTTCCGGAAATCGAATCGATCAGTCGTGCCAATCGCAAGATCGGCGTTGGCATCATGGGTCTGGCCGATCTGCTGATCGAGCTCGGGATTCCCTATGGCTCACGCGAGTCGATCCGGCTGGCGCATCATGTCATGGCCATCGTCCAGCGAGCCACCGTTGACGCGACACGGTCGCTGGCAGCTATCCGGGGACCATTCCCGAACTTTGGCATCAGCCGCTTTGCCGGTCACGGCGAACCTCCGCGCCGCAACGCGACGGTCACCACGATCGCTCCGACGGGCGGCATCAGCCTGATCGCCGGCTGCTCGAGTGGGATCGAGCCACTCTATGCCCTGGCGTATGAACGGCCGAGCACGGAACTGTGCCTCGGGACGGTTGGGCCGCATCCGATCCTCATCGAGACGCTGGAGCGCCTCGGACTCGCCGATGGTGGGCTCATCCGCGACATCGAACTGAGCGGGCGGATCGCTCACCGTGACGACCTGCCTGAATCCGTGCGATGTCTGTTCCGTACCGCGAGCGAGATCCCATCGCGCGAGCATCTTGCCGTCCAGGCCGCCATCCAGCGCCATGTCGAGAATGCAGTCAGCAAGACGATCAACCTGCCGGAGACGGCGACTGCTTGTGATGTGCGAGCCGCCTTCCTATTGGCTCGCCGGCTAGGCTGCAAGGGTGTGACGATCTACCGGGAGGGATCTCGTCCTCGCCAGGCACTGAACGTCCTCGGACACTGTCTGGCTTGTGTCGGTGAGGACGTCATACCGCTCAGTCGCGGATGACGATACGGCCGGGGGTCATCCGCCTGCCAGACTGTCACGATCTTGTTACACCGTGCTGGACATTGCTATGACCTCTGCATCCACCTGGAGCTATATGAATGGTAGCAACCATGCGGAGTTGGGCATCTCATGACTGGCTCCAGGAAAGGAGGATCTCATGGATACCGGAGGCATCATCGTCCTTGTCGTGGGAGCGATTGCCATCGCATTTGTGGTTGATGCAGTTGCCTCGTATCTGACCGTCCACCGACCGATTGGTTACGAGGTGATCCTGACCATGATTGGTGCTCTCGTTGGCGGATTCGTCGCAAGTGAGTATCTCGGTGGCATCAGCGAGTGGGGCTACGAGTACGCGGGACTTTACGTCTTCCCGGCGGCGATCGGCGCCTTCGTGGTTGGGCTACTCGTGGAACTGGCGGCGCGATACGCGGAGACACGCTATCGCCGACGAGCCTAGCGGCCACTCGGGCCGAACGGGCTCCGCGACCCGTTCGGCAGAGCG
>JBBECJ010000322.1:0-2536 GCA_040881885.1 Thermomicrobiales bacterium
TCCCGCACTTTGACCTGATCGGCCCGCTGATCGGCCACATATCCCAGCAGGTCGGCCTGCGCCCGATCCTGCGGCCGGGCGCGTCGCGTGGGATCGACGTCGATTACTTTAAGCGAATTGACGCGATTCAGTTTACCGTCCAGCACGACGATGGCCAGAGTATCGCGACGCTCGATGAGGCCGATGTCGTCCTCGTCGGCGTCTCGCGCTCCTCGAAGACACCGCTCGCCATCTACCTGTCGATGCGCGGCTGGCGGGTCGCCAACATCCCAATTGTGCTCGGAGTTCCGCCACCCCAGACGTTGCTGGAAATCGACCAGCGCCGAATTGTCGCCGTCACGATCGACCGGCCATACCTGCGCGAGATCCGCCGCAACCGGCTGCAGGCGCTTGGCCAGACGCCCGACGGAGAGTACACGGACCCCGACAGGATCGAGGAGGAACTGACCTATTTCCGGCGAATCGTGCGCTCCGGTTATCCTTGGCCAATCGTGAACATGACCGGGAAATCGGTTGAGGAAGCGGCCAAGGAGGTGATCGCCGTAATCGCCGGACAACAGGCGCACCTGCTCGCGGACGGCCTGAAGGAGCTTGACGATGTTCCGCAGCGCATGGAGGACGAACAGCCGTAGCGATGGGACAGGGGACAAGGATCAGGGGACATTGATTTAACTTGTGTGGTCAAACTCCTGTCCCATCGCTACGGCTAGTCCTTCTTGCCGAACAGACCGCGCGCGGCGCCGCCGAGGGTGTCGCCGATGTTGTCGGGGATCTTGTCGGCGTGGGCGCCGAGTCCAGGGATGCGGCCGGCGATCGCCTGTAGTTGATCGGCGTCGACCTTGTTCTCAAGGAACTCGGCGACGACATTGGCCGCCTTCTGGGCCTGGTCGGACGAAAGCCCCGCCTTGGACTGAAGCTGCTGAATCAGATCGTCCATGAGTCGTCTCCTTGCCTGGTTGAGCACGCGCCAGATCAACTATCTGTTGCTCGGATGGCTACTCTAATCCACATGCCAGGAAACTGCCAAGTGGTGGACAGGATGCGCGCAAAGCGATCCGGACGCTGATCGACCGCCGGGTGAGGAAGGAAACGCCTTGGCTACAGCGTGCTGTCCTCGACATCGTACGCGTCAGCTTCGGCTTCGGCGGACGTCACGTTGAGGCGAATCTCAGCGCCGTCCGCCGTCTCGACCCAGTCGATCGGCACGCGGACATTGTGCTTGAAGATGAAGCCCCTGCTGACCACAAAGCCGTTGATCGCGCCATCGCTGCCAACCAGAACCTCGCCCACGCTCCCAACCTTGTCGCCGTCGGAGCCGTAAACGTCGGTGCCCTCGGAAATCATTATGTCCGTCTCCGGAATGTTCGACTCCTCCTCGATCACCGGCGCGACAGATGGCGCCGCGTCGAAGAAGCTGTCCTGCGAACCTTCGTATCCACGGCCTGCGTACGGCGCTCCGTACAGATATGCGCCGGCGCCCATCGCGTTTGGCACGATGAACGGTAGCGCATCACGATCCCGCTCGGGGATTTGAACGAAGCGTTCCTCGATGAAGCCGGGTAGCTCGTTGACCTGATCGGCGGTCAGATCGAGTCGCAGTCCCTTCGCGTCCTGGCTGAGGATCATGTCGATGTCAACCAGCTTGTCGTCATGCGTCAGGAACCCGCGGTGAACGATGAACTTGTGAACCTGCTTCGTGTTCGAATCGACGACGATCCGCTCGACCGTCCCGACCTTCTCGCCATCATTGGCGAACACATCCGTCCCCAGATCGACTTGCATTGTTTGCCTCCACTTCAGCATCTGTTCGCTTCGAGATTGCTGGGGGTCAAGGCGCAATCCATATGCCATGCGTTTCGCGACGGCTGGAGCGCATTCGTTCAGACGTCACTGGCGCCGCGACACGCCGATTGATCTTTGCGCGGCGGACCACATCGATCAACGGAACTGTCGGACCGGGAAGAGGAGCAGATGACCGTCTACGATACTGACGCCTTGTTGAACGCAATCAGCTTGAGAATACTTCGTTGCCGGTGTTCGTAGCCGTTCCGATCGGCGTGGCGCTCCGCGGACCGGCCGGGGCGTTCGTGGCGGCGCCGGCGGCGGCAATTATCCAGATCCTCGTCAAGGACGCCATCATCCGGTGGCGCCGACGGCAACTCACGCCTGCCGAAGCGGCGCTGGCAGGCGACAATGTCTCGTCATCCCGCGAGGAGGTCTCGTAACCGCCCGCCGCTCCGTCGAACAGTTCCTCGCGGGCGTTTCGGCGCATGAAGGCGAGGTATTCGCCCTTCGTCATCGGCGGCTTCGAGATGTCGAGCAATGCCTTGGCCGTCTCGCCGTTGCCGGCCAGCAGGTCGATGACGGTCATCGCCATCAGTTTGGCCGGCAGGACATAGACGAGGTACTTGTCCTCGATCGCCCAGTCGGAGCCGTGGCCCGTCCCGGAAAAGCCCGCGACGTGCGTGTGCAGCGCCGGCATGATGTTGGCGATGTCGCCCATGTCGGTCTAGCCGGTCCGGTGGCCTGTGTCTTC